>DATIDZ010000375.1:0-17364 GCA_035456045.1 Caldimonas sp. | reverse complement strand
AGACCAACCTCGATCTCGATCCGCTCACCTTTCGCCGGGTGCTGCTGAGCGGCCAGCTGCTCGGGCGGTACGACGCGCGCATCGCCGCGCCGAGCGGCAGCGCCCTCGCCGCGGGCGGCGATCCGTCGTCGTCGCTGATCGCGGCGCCTTTCGCCGCTGCCGCGAGGCGGCTCTTCACCGACGAGCTCGGCTACGTCGCCACGGCCGGCTACACGACGCTCTCCAGCGCGATCAATTCCTGGGACTTCCGCCACGACGGACGGCCGCTTCCGGACGCGATCGTCGATCTGGGCGCGGCATTGGCTCGCCGTCCCGGCCTGCGCGTGCTCTCGCTCGCCGGCTATCACGACGTCGCGACGCCGTTCCGGCAGACCGAGCTCGATCTCGCGCGACTCGGCGCCCGGCCGACGCTGTTCACGCGCGTCTATGCCGGCGGGCACATGACCTACCTCGACGACGCCTCGCGACCGCGGCTCAAGGCCGACATCGCGGCATTCGTGCAAGGCACGCCGATGGTGCTTCGGAGCGATGCATCGGTGCCTTCGGCCGCGCCCGCCGCACCGCTGGCGGCGAGGCCGGAGGCGGCGACATCAGAGGCAGTGCCGCCGACGTCATGGCGGGCTGCAGCGACGGCGTCGCCGGCCGAAGCAACGTCGTCGCCGGCATTCCCGCTCACGCTCGACCGCGGCGCACTCGCGCAGGGCGGCGACCCGTGGCTGCCGCCTGCGTCGCGCGTTCGTCCGTCGACGACGTCACCGCGCGGCGCCGCGCTCGCGGCGCGCGTGCAGGCGAAGATCGTCGAGCGCGACCGCGACGTCTACCGGTAGACGTGCTCGCCGCGGTTGGCCTTCCACGAGTTCTCGAGATAGCTCGCGTCCTCGTCGTTGCGCGGCCGGACGGCCATCAGGATGCCGCCTTCGCGGATGCCCTGGTCGTACTGCTTGACGCGCTCCTCGGGGATGCCCCAGCCGATCAGCGCGCCGACGATGCCGCCGGTCGCTGCGCCGGCGCCCGCACCGGCGATCGCCGCCGCGAGCGGCCCGGCGATCACCAGGCCGAGGCCCGGCAGGGCGATCGTCGTGCCGACCGCGGCGATGGCCGCGGCAATGGCGCCGAGGCTGCCGCCAATGGCGCCGCCGATGCCGGCGCCTTCCGCGGCCTTGGTGCCGAGCTCGGTCTCGCGCCCTTCGGCCGTGCCGCCGAAGTGACGCTTGCGCGTCTCGTCGGACATGACCACGTTGACGTCGTCGCGCGAATAGCCGCGGTCCGAGATCGACTGGTAGGCGCGCTCGGCGCTGTCGCGATCGCGAAAGAGACCGGTCAGCATCGGATCATTGGTGGCCATCTGCATCACTCCTGAAGGTTTGAAGAACCAGGAGCGAGGATGGCGTGCAGGGCGCGGCAGTCGAAGCGGAAGCAGCCGCTCCCGACAGTCGTCTGGAGGGCGCCCGAAAGGTCGGCGCGTTCCTACAGGAGCGGCGCCGCGTGAATGTTCAGCGCTTCAGCGGCGTTCGGCCGCGGGCCGGAGGAAGTGGCGCACCAGCGGCGCCGTCAGCATCAGGCAGGCCGAGGCGGCGAGCGCCATCGGCACCATCGAGCCGGTCTCGCTCATCGCCCAGGCGCCGAAGAGCAAGGCGACGTGGCCGGTGGCGTAGAGCTTGAGGGGTCGCATGAGAACAGCGCGGTTGGTGGACATGGGATCTCCCTGGGAGCGAACCGAGTGTGCCAGCGAGGCGGTCCGCGAGAGCGCCGCCTGCCGAGGCAGGCGCCGAAACCGTGCACTGTTGGCAGCGCACGGGACGAGCGCAGCGCGAAAGCATCGCCCGTGCCCGACATCGCGATCCGGTCGCTGCCTACAGCGGTGCGAACAACGTCACGCGACAGTCGTCGATCCGCACCGATGCCCCCCACATGACCCTTTCCCGTGCCTCGCTCCCCCTCCTTCTCGCCGCGGCGCTCGCCGGCTGCGGCGACAGCGCGACGCTGCCCCTCGCCGCCGGGACCGGACCGCGTCCGCAGTTGCCGCCGCCGCACAAGACCCTGATCCCCACGGTGAACATCGCGCCGGCCAAGGGCTGGTCGGCGGGCGACAAGCCGACGGCGGCGCCGGGCCTCTCGGTCACCGCCTATGCGACCGGCCTCGACCACCCACGCTGGCTGACGGTGCTGCCGAACGGCGATGTCCTCGTGGCCGAGACGAACGCGCCGCCGAAGCCGGAGGACGGCAAGGGCATCAAGGGCTGGGTGATGAAGCAGATGATGAAGCGCGCCGGCGCCGGCACGCCGAGCGCGAACCGGATCACCCTGCTGCGCGGCCTGAACGCCGACGGCAGCGCCGCATCGCGCGCCGTCTTCGTCGAGAACCTGCGCTCGCCGTTCGGCATGGCGCTGGTCGGCAACAGCTTCTACGTCGCCAACACCGACGGGATCGTCCGCTTCCCCTACCTCGACGGCGCGACCCGCATCGATGCGGCGCCGGTTCCCGTCGCGCCGCTGCCGGGCGGGCCGATCAACCACCACTGGACCAAGAACGTGATCGCGAGCACCGACGGCGCGCGCCTGTACGCGACCGTCGGCTCCAACAGCAACGTCGGCGAGAACGGCATGGCGGCCGAGGAAGGCCGCGCCGCGATCTGGGAGTTCGAGGCGAACAGCGGAAAGGGACGCGTCTTCGCGAGCGGACTGCGCAACCCGAACGGCATGGCGTGGAGCAGCGACGGCACCTTGTGGACGGTCGTCAACGAGCGCGACGAGATCGGCAGCGACCTCGTTCCCGACTACCTCACGTCGGTGCGCGACGGCGCCTTCTACGGCTGGCCTTACAGCTACTACGGCCAGCACGTCGACGAGCGCGTCCAGCCGCAGCGGCCCGAGCTCGTCGCCAAGGCGGTGCCGCCCGACTACGCGCTCGGCCCGCACACCGCGTCGCTCGGGCTGGTGTCGTCGGCGGGCGCGACCCTGCCGCCGCCGTTCAACGGCGAAGGCATGTTCGTGGGCCAGCACGGCTCGTGGAATCGCAAGCCCTACAGCGGCTACCGCGTCATCTTCGTGCCGTTCGCGAACGGCAAGCCGTCGGGCGAGCCGGTCGAGGTGGTGACCGGATTTCTCGGCAGCGAGGGCGAGGCCAAGGGCCGCCCGGTGGGCGTCGCGATCGACAAGACCGGCGCGCTCCTCGTCGCCGACGACGTCGGCAACATCGTCTGGCGCGTCACCGCCGCGGGCCGCTGATCGGCGCGGCGCCGGCAAGGCGCCGGCTACTTCTTGCTCTGCGACCAGTCCTTGAGCGCGGCCAGCGTCTTCTCGACGTGGCGGCTCGGGTTCAGGCTCTGGTAGTTGTAGATGACCTTGCCGTTCGGCGCGATCACGTACGAGACGCGGTTGGCGTAGTCGGGGCGGAGCGCCATCACCGCGTCGTACGACTTCATCACGTTCTGGGTGTTGTCGGAGGCCACCGGGAACTTGCCCTGGCACGCCTGCACCGAGAACTTTCCGAGCGTCTCGATGTCGTCCGACGAGACGCCGATGACCGTCGCGCCGAGCGCCTCGAACTTGCCGATCGACTCGGCGAACTCGTGGGCCTCGATCGAGCAGCCGACCGAGAACGCCGCCGGAAAGAAGTAGAGAACGACCGGGCCCTTGGCCAGCGAGTCGGCGAGCGTGAACTTGTAGACCTTGCCGCCGAGCGCGGCCGACGCTGTAAAGTTTGGCGCTGCATCTCCGACATCGAGTGCTGCGTATGACGGTGTCGCCACCGTGAGCGCCAGCAGGATGATTGCGAACAACTTCTTCATGACAGGCTCCGACAGGTCGCTGCTGCGCTCTTCATCTTACGAGAAAGGCAGGCGCGACGCCCCGTGCGAACGGGCAGCCGCGGCGGCAGCGGCAGGCGGCCGGGCCCGGTCCGGATGCGTCGACCGGCTGGCCGCCGTCGCCCTGATCGCCCTTGCGACGCTGCTCTCCGGCTGCGGCGCGCTTCCGCGGAACGTGGGCAAGACCGACACGCTCGCGCTGCCGCCCGACCCCGCGAGTCCGCTCGTCAGGATCGCGACGGTGTCGTCGCCCTCGCCGGAGCAGACCGGCGTGCGACTGCTGCCGCTCGGCGCGTACTCGCTCGACACGCGCATCCAGCTCGCGCAGCGCGCTGCGACGTCGCTCGACGTCCAGTACTACGTCCTCGAGAACGACCCGACCGGGCGCCTGCTGATGAAGGCGCTGCGCGACGCGGGCGAGCGAGGCGTTCGCGTCCGGCTGCTCGTCGACGACCTGTACACGTCGCACTCCGACCCGCTCCTGCGCGGCCTCGCCTCGGTCCCCAACGTCGAGGTGCGCCTCTTCAATCCCTTCTGCTGCAACCGCTCGGGCGGCGTCGGCGGCCGCTACACGGCGTCGATCTTCGACTTCGGCCGGCTCAACCACCGCATGCACAACAAGCTCTTCATCGCCGACGGCGTGATGGCGGTGGCCGGCGGTCGCAACATCGCCGACGAGTACTTCCTGCGCTCCGAGAGCGCCAACTTCATCGACATGGATGCGTTCGTGATGGGCGCGGTCGTCCCGTCGATGGCGCAGATCTTCGACCGCTACTGGAACAGCGAGGTCGTCTACCCGATCGAGGCGGTCGGCGAGCCGCTCGGCGACAAGGCGGCGCGCGTGAAGGCCTTCGACGCGGCGATCGCGGCGGCGCCGCCCGCGCCGCCCGTCGATCCGCCGCCGACCGACCTGCTCGGCTACGGCCCGCTCGCCGAGGAGCTCGACGCCGGCCAGCTCGGCCTCGAGTGGGGCATCGCGCGCGCGTTCGCCGACCCGCCCGAGAAGCTGCTCGCGATGACGCCCAAGATCGCCTTCGAGATGAGCGTCACCAACGACGTGATGATGCAGGTCTGGCAGGCCAAGGACGACCTGGTGCTCACGTCGCCGTACATGATTCCCGGCGAGACCGGGATGCAGTCGTTCGAGAACCTGAAGAAGGACAAGGTCAAGGTCACCGTCATCACCAACTCGCTGGCCGCCACCGACGAGCCGCTCGTCCATACCGGGTATTCGCGCTATCGCGCGCGCATGCTCGAGGCCGGCGTCGACCTCTACGAGCTGAGCCCGACGCGAGCGCAGCACACCAAGCGGCTCGGCATGTTCGGCTCGTCGCTCGGCCGCCTGCACGCGAAGACGGCGGTCATCGACAAGAAGATCATCTTCATCGGCTCGATGAACCTCGACCCGCGCTCGGCGAGCACCAACACCGAGTTCGGCATGTTCATCGAGAGCCGCGCGCTCGCCAAGGAGCTGCTGCGCGTCATCAACATCAGCAAGCTCGAAGGCGCGTATCGCCTGCGCCTCGACCCGGACACGTCGACCCTCCAGTGGCTGACCGTGGAGGACGACAAGGAAACCGTGCTCAGCGTCGAGCCCGAGTCGTCGTTCTGGCTGCGCGTTCACAACATGCTGCTCGGCTGGTTCGTTCCAGAGAAGCTCCTCTAAAGCGCGCGGCGCGACGGCGGCGGCGTGTGCCGGCGGCACAATCGTCGCGATGGGCTTCTCGCACGTCCTGCCTCTGGTGCTTCTCTGCCTCGCCGCCGCGCCCGCGATGGCGGTCGAGAGCTGCGAGCTGAACGGCCAGCACGTCAACCCGAACAACGGCAACACGACCGCCGGCAAGACCGGGCTCATGCGCTGTCGCGACGGCGAAGGCGGCCCGGTCGTTCGCGAGCAGGAGCTGCAGGGCGGCATGTTCAAGGGCGCGGTCCGCTTCTTCAGGGACGGCCAGCTCGAGAAGGACTACCGCGTCAACGAGCGCGGCAACCGCGACGGTGTCGCGGGCGAGCGCGGCGGTCGCGTCGTCACCCTCGACCAGGAGTACCACGAGAGCGGCAAGCTCGTCCGCGAGCGGCGCTGGCGCCTCGTCGATCGCGGCGGCGAGCCCGCCTCCGAGCAGCATTGGTACCTGAACGGCCAGCCGAAGGAGCGCGTCGACTACGCCGTCGTCGACGGCCGGTCGCTGCGCCAGGAGACGACCTACCAGGACAACGGCCAGAAGGCATTCGAGGGCGCCTGGCGCGTCGCGACACCGGTGTCGCGCGGCGGCGAGGCGGCGACCGGCGTGCACCGGCGATTCGACGAAGCGGGCCGCCTGCGCGGCGAGCGCTTCCACGACGAGCGCGGCCGCGTCACGCGCGAGCGCGAGCTCGACGGCAGCGGCAGCGTCGTCCGGGACGACGAGGTCTTCGAGGACGGCTCGCGAAAGGCGTACGGCAAATGATCGACCGGGGCGAATTCGACTACGTGATCGTCGGCGGCGGGTCGGCCGGCTGCGTGCTGGCGGCGCGCCTCTCCGAGAACCCGTTCGTGCGGGTCTGCCTGCTCGAGGCCGGCCCGGCCGACAAGAGCGTCCTCATCCACTGCCCGGCGGGGCTCGCGGTGCTGGCCAAGAACGGCGCCTACAACTGGGGCTTCGAGACGGTGCCCCAGCCCGGACTCGGCGGGCGGCGCGGCTACCAGCCGCGCGGCAAGGTGCTCGGCGGCTCGAGCTCGGTCAACGCGATGATCTACGTGCGCGGCCAGCCCGAGGACTACGACGGCTGGGCGAGCGAAGGCAACGACGGCTGGGGCTGGCGCGACGTGCTGCCGTACTTCCGGCGCGCCGAGCACAACGAGCGCGGCGCCGACGAGTTCCACGCCCAAGGCGGCCCGCTCAACGTCATGGACCTGCGCAGCCCGCATCGCTTCGGCCCCATCTTCGTCGAGGCGGCGCGGCAGGCGGGACACGCGGTCAACGCCGACTTCAACGGTGCGCGCCAGGAGGGCGTCGGCCTCTACCAGGTGACGCACAAGAACGGCGAGCGCTTCAGCGCCGCGAAGGCGTACCTGACGCCGAATCTCGGCCGCACCAACCTGCACGTGATCACCGGCGCGACGACGACGCGCATTCGCATCGAGGGCGGCCGCGCGACCGGGGTCGAGGCGCGCATCGACGGCGTGCCGAGCGTGATCCGCGCGCGCCGCGAAGTGCTGCTGGCGGCGGGCGCGCTGCAGTCGCCGCAGCTGCTGATGCTGTCGGGCATCGGCCCCGGCGAGCACCTGCGCTCGCTCGGCATCGACGTCCGCCACGACCTGCCCGGCGTCGGCCGGAACCTGCACGACCACGTCGACGTCGTCGCCGTCCTCGACGCGCCGCACCTCACCGACCTGTTCGGGCTGTCGCTGCGCGGCGCGCTCCATCTGCTGAAGGGGGTGTTCGAGTGGCGCCGCCGGCGCAGCGGCCTGCTGACGACGAACTTCGCCGAGGCCGGCGGCTTCGTTCGCAGCGACCCGACGGTCGATCGACCCGACCTCCAGTTCCACTTCGTCGTCGGCAAGCTCGTCGACCACGGCCGCAAGACCGTCTTCGGCCACGGCTACTCGTGCCACGTCTGCCTGCTGCGGCCGAAGAGCCGCGGCAGCGTCACGCTGGCGAGCGCCGATCCGCTGGCGGCGCCGCGCATCGACCCCAACTTCCTCGCCGAGCGCGCCGACGTCGACCGCCTCGTGCGCGGCTTCAAGGCGATGCGCCGCATCCTCGCCCAGCCCGCCCTCGCCGGCCACGGCGCGCGCGAGCTGGCGGCGTCGGCGTCGGCGCAAAGCGACGCCGAGATCGAAGCGTTCATCCGCGGCCACGCCGACACGATCTACCACCCGGTCGGCACCTGCCGGATGGGATCGGGGCCGCTCGACGTCGTCGATGCCGAGCTGCGCGTGCGCGGCGTCGACGGCCTGCGGGTGGTCGACGCCTCGATCATGCCGAGCATCGTCAGCGGCAACACCAACGCGCCGACGATCATGATCGCGGAGAAGGCCGCGGCGATGATCGCCGCGGCGCATCGCGAACCGGAGCCCACCGCCATGACCGTTCCCGACTATCACAGCATCGAGGCGCAGCGATGAAGACCCGCGCCGCCGTCGCATGGAAGGCGGGCGCGCCGCTGACGATCGAGACGGTCGACCTCGAAGGCCCGCGCGCGGGCGAGGTGCTGGTCGAGGTCAAGGCGACGGGCATCTGCCACACCGACTGGTTCACGCTGTCGGGCGACGATCCCGAGGGGCTGTTCCCGGCGATCCTCGGGCACGAGGGCGCAGGGGTCGTCGTCGACGTCGGCGCCGGCGTCACGACGCTCGCCAAGGGCGACCACGTCATCCCCCTCTACACGCCGGAGTGCCGGCAGTGCAAGTTCTGCCTGTCGCGGAAGACGAACCTGTGCCAGCAGATCCGAGCGACGCAAGGCAAGGGACTGATGCCCGACGGCACGAGCCGCTTCTCGCTCGACGGCAAGCCGCTCCTGCACTACATGGGCACGTCGACGTTCTCCAACCACATCGTCGTGCCCGAGATCGCGCTCGCGAAGATCCGCCGCGACGCGCCGTTCGACATGGTCTGCTACATCGGCTGCGGCGTCACGACCGGCGTCGGCGCGGTGCTGTTCACGGCGAAGGTCGAGGCCGGCGCGAACGTCGTCGTCTTCGGCCTCGGCGGCATCGGCCTCAACGTCATCCAGGGCGCGCGGCTGGTCGGCGCCAATCGGATCATCGGCGTCGACCTCAATCCGGCGCGCGAGGCGATGGCGAGGAAGTTCGGCATGACCGACTTCGTGAATCCGAAGGCCGTGGCGAACGTCGTCGACGAGATCGTCCGCCTCACCGACGGCGGCGCCGACTACAGCTTCGAGTGCATCGGCAACACGCAGACGATGCGCCAGGCGCTCGAGTGCTGCCACAAGGGCTGGGGGCAGTCGATCATCATCGGCGTCGCCCCCGCCGGCGCCGAGATCTCGACGCGGCCGTTCCAGCTCGTCACGGGCCGGCAATGGAAGGGCTCGGCGTTCGGCGGCGCGCGCGGCCGCACCGACGTGCCGAAGATCGTCGACTGGTACATGGACGGCAAGATCGCCATCGACGACCTGATCACGCATCGGCTGAAGCTCGACGACATCAACCGCGGCTTCGAGCTGATGAAGAGCGGCGAGTCGATCCGCTCGGTCGTCGTCTACTGACCACCGTTCGGCCCGTCGCGGCAGCGAGGGCGCGAACGGCATTACGCCCCGCGTAACGACGCTTGCCGATCGTCACAGACCGGCTCGCCTGCGGCGACTATCCTCGCCGCAGGCACTGCTTGGAGCGCACCGACGATCCGCGGCATGAAGACGACCTGGCGAACCCTCTGGCAGCAGAACGACATCGTCGTCTACCGCGACGAGGTCGAGGTCGATCGCCTGCCCGCCGAGCGCATCGAGCGCGTCTACCTCGTCTACCGCGGCCACGGCGACACCCCGAACGACATCGCGCAGACGATCGTCGAGCTCGGCGGCGACGAGGGCTTCGCCGTGTTCGAGCCCGAAACCGGCTTCGCCGGCCGCGTCAACTTCGAGCGGCAGCCGTTCTGGCAGGAGCGACGCTGCATCTACTGGGTCGCGGCGCCGGCCGCCGTGCTGCCGTGGCGGCTGCGCTTGGGCGCGTGGCGCGGCGAAGCCAACCGGCGCGCGTTTCGCCGCCTCGGCCGCGACGAGATCGCCGGCTGCCTCGAGCGCTGGCAGCTCGAAGGGCCGCAGACCTGGGAAGACCGCAAGCGGCGGCGCATCGAGCGGAGCCGTCCGTTCGGCTTCACCAGCGGCGCGCACGCCTGACGCGGCCCACGATCGCAGGACTCCTGCGCCCGACGCCGCACGAGACGCGGAGGCATCGCCTGGCATCGCGCCGTCGCCTGCGCTCGTCGCGGCACGAAAAAAAGCCCGGTCGAGACCGGGCTTTCGTTCGAGCGAAATCGCTCAGGCGGCGGGGGCCGACGCCTTCTTGGCCGGCTTGGCAGCCTTGGTCGACTTGGTGGACTTCGTCGACTTGGTCGACTTGTGCTCGGGCGCCTTCTTCATGCTCGAGTCGCCGGAAGCCATCGGCGCCGTCGTGGCAGGGGCCGGGGTGGCGGCGGGCGTGGCGGTGGTCTGGGCAAAGGCGCCGAAGCTGACGGCGGAGGCGATGACGGCGGCGATGAGGGTCTTCATGGGAGGTCCTTTGATGATGTGGGTGAAGCGCAAGAGCGTGGGCTCGAACAGACAACGCATGCCATTCGAGCCCGGTTGACACGCACCGGCGCCTGCCGAATCGCGCGAAGCCGCCTTCGATCGCAGGGCTTGGCTTGAACCGGTCGGCCGGGCCGCCTACCATCCGCCGCAGACCGGCGCGGCCGGTCCCCCGACACCGCCCCCATGAAGCTGCTCTCAAGCACTCGGGCACGCGTCATCGCGTGGGTCGCGGCGTCGGCGCTGCACGCGGCCGCGGGAGCGCAGGACCACGCCGTTCCGGCGTTCGACAAGGTCGACTCGATGGAGGCGCGCGTCCAGGGCTGCGTCACCTGCCATGGCCAGAGCGGCCAGGGAACGAACAGCGGCTACTTTCCGCGCATCGCGGGCAAGCCGGCCAGCTACCTGTACAACCAGCTCGTCGCCTTCCGCGACGGGACGCGCAGCTACGCGCCGATGAACTACCTCGTCGCATACCTGCCCGACGCCTACCTGCGCGAGATGGCGGAGCACTACGCCAAGCTTCGCCCGCCGTTCACGGCGCGGACGCCGCCGACGGCCGACGCAGCGACGCTGGCACGCGGCCAGGCGCTCGTCGTGACGGGAGACCCGGCCAAGACGATCCCGCCTTGCGCCTCGTGTCACGGCAAGGGCCTGACCGGCATGGAGCCGGGAATCCCCGGCCTGGTCGGCTTGCGCCAGACCTACATCGTCGGCCAGCTCACCAGCTGGCGCGTCGGCGAACGCAACGCGGCGTCGCCCGACTGCATGAAGCGGATCGTGACGCGCATGTCGGATGCCGACATCACCGCGGTCGCTGCCTGGCTCGCGTCGCAGGAGGCGCCGAGCGATCCGTCGCCGGAATCGTCCAACCTCGTGCGCATGCCGTTCGCCTGCGGCAGCCAGCGCTAACCGATGCGAAAAGTCGTCCTCCTCGCGATCGCGGCGGCGCTGGTGCTGCTCGCGATCGGCGCGACGCTGTACGTCTTCCTGCGCCCGGGCCCGATGCCGCAGCAGGCCAACACACCACAGACGAACGCGACGACCCAGGTCATCAACCAGGGCGAGTACCTCGCCCGCGCCGGCGACTGCGTTGCGTGTCACACGGTGCCCAACGGCAAGCCGTTCGCGGGCGGCCGGCCGATGCCGACGCCGTTCGGCAACCTCTACGTCCCCAACATCACCCCCGACGACGAGACCGGCATCGGCAAGTGGAACGCCGACGAGTTCTACCGGATGATGCACACCGGCATCTCGCGCGACGGCACGCTGCTCTATCCGGCGATGCCGTTCGCGTCGTACACCCAGGTCACGCGGGCCGACTCCGACGCGATCTTCGCGTACCTGATGTCGGTGCCGCCGGTACGCCAGGAGAACCGCAAGCACGAGCTGCGCTTCCCGTTCAACAAGCGCGAGCTCCTGATCGGCTGGCGCACGCTCTACTTCAAGGAGGGCGAGTTCGTCGCCGATCCGAAGCAGTCGGCGCAGTGGAACCGCGGCGCCTACCTCGTCGAGGGCCTCGGCCACTGCTCGATGTGCCACACCGCGGTGAACGCGCTCGGCGGCTCGAAGGAGTCGCAGGAGTTCGAGGGCGGGATGATCCCGAACCAGAACTGGTACGCGCCGTCGCTGACGTCGAACCGCGAGGCCGGGCTCGGCAACTGGGACATCAAGGACATCGCCGACCTGCTGCAGGTCGGCGTCTCGCAGCGCGCGACGGTGTACGGGCCGATGGCCGAGGTGGTCTACAACAGCCTGCAGTATCTGAGCGACGACGACGCGACGGCGATGGCGGTCTACCTCAAGTCGCTGCCGAAGCGCGACGCCGAGGCGCCGCCGACCAGCCAGGCGCGCCTCGTCGATCCCTCGAAGATGGAGCTCGGCCAGGCGGTCTACGTCAAGCAGTGCGCGGTCTGCCACGGCGCCGAGGGCAAGGGCTATCCGCCCGGGCTGCCGCCCCTGGCCGGCAACCAGTCGATCACGATGGCCTCCCCGGTCAACTCGATCCGCATGGTGCTCAACGGCGGCTACCCCCCGGGCACGAAGAAGAACCCGAGGCCGCACGGCATGCCGCCGTTCTCGCACATCCTCAACGACGACCAGGTCGCGGCAGTCGTCACGTACATCCGCGTCGCCTGGAACAACAGCGGCACGCCGGTGCTGCCGAACCAGGCCAACGAGCTGCGCAAGCTGCTCCCCGAGTAAGGAGCCTGCCCATGCGCGCACCCAACGACCCTGACGACGGCCACGACGACCGCGAGGTCGACGAGATCGTCGGCCGCGGCCCTTCTGGCGCCTTCGCGGTCGCCGGGATCGCGACGCTGATCGTCGTCGCGATCTACTTCGCGTTCTACTTCCTCGTCTACTTGCCGCGGGGCGCCGTCCAATGAGCAGCGCAGCCGCGGCCGGCGAGCCCGATTCGCATGCGACCGCGATCGCCGCCGAGCGGCGCTGGGCGTGGGTCGTCATCGCCATCATGGCGCTGCTGGTCGCGATGATGATCTTCACCGGCCTGCACTGGTCGGCGATGCCGCCTTCGCGTGTCGAGACCGTCGACGTCAAGACCTTGCACCTGAAGGGCGAGTTCGTCGAGAGCAACCTCGGCACGAGCGTCGGCGCCGACGGCAAGGTGACGGTGCGACTGATCGCGCAGCAGTACTCGTTCCAGCCGCAGTGCATCGTCGTCCCGGCCGGCGTGCCGGTGACGTTCCGCGGCACGAGCACCGACACGATCCACGGCTTCGTCGTCGGCCGGACCAATGCCAACACGATGCTGATCCCCGCCTTCGTCTCGACATTCACGACGACGTTCGCGACGCCGGGCGAGCAGCTGATGCCGTGCCACGAGTACTGCGGCACCGGCCACGAGGCGATGTGGGCGCGCGTGCAGGTCCTGCCGGCGGCCGATTTCATGGCCAAGGCCAAGCCCGGGGAGCGACTCAGCTGTGTTGCTCGCTAGGAAGCTCGTCCTCGCGCACTTCTGGGTCGCCTTCGCCGGCTTCCTCGGCGCGATCGTCCTCGGCGCGTGGCAGATGTACATCAGGAGCCCGCTCAGCCCCTGGATCAACAACCCCGAGCACTACTACCGCTCCGTCACCGCGCACGGGACGGTGATGGCGTACGTGCTGCCGACGCTCGTGGCGATGGGCTTCGGCTACGCGATCAGCGAGCTGGCGCTGAAGCGGCCGCTGGTCGGGCTGCGCTGGGCGTGGGCCGGGTTCGGCCTCGTCGTCGGCGGCACCGTGCTCGCCGCCGGCGCGATGGCGGCCGGCAAGGCGTCGGTGCTCTACACCTTCTACCCGCCGATGATCGCCAGCCCGATCTACTACTTCGGCGTCGTCCTCGTCGTCGTCGGCTCGTGGATCTGGGTCGCGCTGATGTCGATCAACCTGCGCGCCTGGCGCCGGGAGAACCCGGGCGCGACCGTGCCGCTGGCGATGTACGGCAACCTTGCCGGCGCCTACCTCTGGGCCTGGACGTCGGTCGGCGCCGCCGTCGAGGTGCTGGTGCTGATCTTGCCCGCGTCGCTCGGCCTCACCGACACGATCAACGCCGGGCTCGCGCGCATCCTGTTCTCGTGGACGCTGCACGCGATCGTCTACTTCTGGCTGATGCCAGCGTACATCGCGTTCTACACGCTCTTCCCGCGCGCGATCGGCGGGCGCCTCTACAGCGACACGATGGGGCGGGTCGCGTTCGCGCTCTTCCTCGTCTTCTCGATGCCGATCGGCATCCACCACCTGTTCGCCGACCCGCAGGTCGGCGCCGGCTTCAAGTTCGTCCACGCGGCGATGACGGCGATGGTGTCGATCCCGACGCTGCTCACGGTCTTCACCATCGTCGCCTCGGCCGAGATCGCCGGCCGGCTGCGCGGCGGGCGCGGGACGTTCGGCTGGATCCGCGCCCTGCCGTGGGACCGGCCGATGATGCTGGCGGTGACGTTCTCGTTCGTCATGCTCGGCCTCGGCGGCGCCGGCGGGCTCGTCAACATGAGCTACCAGCTCAACGAGACGGTCCACAACACGCAGTGGGTGACGGGCCACTTCCATCTGATCTTCGGCGGCGCCATCGTCATCATGTACTTCATGGTCGCCTACGAGCTGTGGCCGCAGCTGACGCGCTCGGCGCCGCTGCCCGCGGCGTGGATGCGGCTGCAGCTCTGGCTCTGGTTCATCGGCATGCTCGTGCTCTCGCTGCCCTGGCACTGGGTCGGCCTGCTCGGCCAGCCGCGGCGGATGGCGTACTTCGACTATCGGCACCCGGCGCTCGAGCCGCAGGCGTGGACGGTGACGATGTCGACCTTCGGCGGTCTCGTCCTGGTCGCCTCGGCGCTGCTCTTCGTCGTCATCCTCGCGCGCGCGCATTTCAGGCGCGCCGAGCCGGTCGCGTTCACCTTCGGCACGGCCGCGCATCCGGGGCTGCGTCCGCCGTTCGCGCTCAACGGCTTCGCGCTCTGGATCGCGATGATGATCGGCCTGACCGTCGTGAACTACGGCTATCCGATCGTGCAGCTCGCGCTCATCAAGGAAGCGTCGGTGCCGGTCGTTCCGATCGGGAGTCGGTGATGGCGGAGCGCGAGGCGATGTCGTGGCGCAATCCGTGGGTGCGAACGAGCGTCGGCGTCCTGGCCGCGCTCACCGTCGTCGCGATGCTTGTGGGCTTCCTCTGGCTTCCTTCGGCGCAGGCCGATTTCACCGCGCAAGGGCTCTGGGCGAGCATCTGCCGGGCGGCCGGTGCGCCGTCGAGCTGGGCCGCCGCGACCGATTCGGCGCGAGCCGCGCCGCCCGTGTCGACCGATGTGGTCCTCGAGCGATCGATGGCCCGCGCGAGCGGCAGCGACGCGGTCGGCCGCGGCGCGACGCTGGCGCTCAACTGCACGATGTGCCACGGCGCGCAGGGAATGAGCGGGTCGGACGCGCCCAACCTCGCCGGGCAGTACCCCGAGGTCGTCGTCAAGCAGCTGCACGACTACCGGACCGGCAAGCGCGCGAGTCCAATCATGGAAGCGATCGGCAAGGCGCTTCCCGACCGCGCCATCGCCGACCTTGCGGCCTACTACGCCGACCTGCCGAAGGCGCGCACCGCGCCGACCACGTACGACGAGCCGCTGCCGGCGCTGGTGCGCGTCGGCGACCCGATGCGCAACATCGCGCCGTGCATCTCGTGCCACGGCGGGGTCGACCAGAAGTTCGGCACGCCCTGGCTCGAAGGCATGCCCAAGGGCTACCTGGTCGCGCAGCTCGAGGCCTTCTCGTCCGGCGTGCGGCGCAACGACTCGCAGGCGCAGATGCGCAACATGGCGCGCGCCATGACGCCGGGCGAGATCCAGGAGGTCGCCGCCTTCTACGCGCGCAAGGCGGGCGGCGGCGAGCGCCGTCCCTAGCGGCGGCCGCCGCCTCCGGCCGCGGCGCGCATCACTCGAACTTTCTTTCGCGCAGCCAGCGGGTCGCGACCCACTTCTCGCCGGCGGTCACGGGAGCGCCGCCGTGCAGCGTGCGCGTCGACGGGTGCGGCCGGTCGTAGCTGAAGAAGACGCCGTTGCCCCGGACCGGCGCGACCTCGAGGCCGATGTCCGGGAACACGGTCGCCCCGCCGGCCTCGGGCGTGTTGAGGTAGCAGACGAGCGAGCCGACGCGCTGGCCGCCGCGCTTCAGGATCGCCGGCGTGCCGGCTTCCTCCGGGTCGAAGTAGTCGTAGTGCGGCAGGTACTCCGCGCCGGGCCCGTAGCGCAGGATCTGCAGGCCCTCGCCGTTCTCGAGCGGCCAGCCGAGCAGCTCGGCGATCCGCTTCTCGAGGCGGGCGCAGACCGCAAACTCGCCCGGCTCGAAGAACATGCCGTCGCTCGTGCGCGCCGGGTTGACGGCGGTGCCGCCGGTCGAGGTCTCGACCGTCTCGGAGCGCGCCAGGCGCGAGCGCGCGAGCGCGATCAGCTCCGCGCATTCTTCCGCCGAGAGCAGGTCGGCGAAGACGACGACGCGCGGCAGCGTCATCGCCATGACGACGCGGACGTCACGATCGCCGGCGCGCAGGGCCGGCGTCGCGGCGGTGATGGCGGCGCCGGGCATGGGGCGCGCCGGCTCGCCCGCGGCAGCGGCGGTGCTCTCCGCGTCGTCGCCGCCGAGGTGGGCGCGCATCGTCGCCTCGAGCGCCTCGATCGCGACCTGCTCGTTCCAGCCGCTCGCCTTCATCGCGTCGATGACGATGTCGCGCGGATAGCCGGCGGCCGCCTGGTCGACGATCCACTTCCTGAGCTCGGCAGTGATCGGCTGCATCGCCATGCGCCGATTTTGCCGGAGGCTGCGCGGGCCTAGCGGAAGTCGCGACTGCGGCTCACCAGGCCCTTCAGCAGCGGCGTGTGGTCGATCATCCTGGCGGCGACGAGGTGCATGACCGCCTGCTCGCCCTCGCCTTCGCGCTGCCACTGGCCGTACACGGTGAGGAGCTGCGCGCCGAGCAGCGGCGTGCGCTGCGCCTCGGCGATCTTCGGCCAGACGATGACGTTGATCGCGCCGGTCTCGTCCTCGAGGGTGACGAAGACCGTGCCCTTGGCCGTCTCCGGGCGCTGCCGGTGCGTGACGAGGCCGCAGGCGCGCGCCAGCCGGCCGTTCGGGTACGTGCGCAGGCGCGACGCGGGCTCGATGCGGAAGGCGGCGAGCTGCTCGCGCAGCAGCGCGAGCGGATGGCGGTTCAGCGTCAGGCCGAGGGCGCGGTAATCGGCGAGCGTTTCCTCGCCTTCACTGGGCGCGGCGAGGACGACCGGCGCCTCCCGCGCGCGCGTGGCGCGCAGCATCTCGGTCGGCCGCGTGTCGATGCCGGCCACCGCCCACGCCGCCTGGTGGCGATGGCCCGTGAGGCTCTGCAGCGCGCCGGCGTCGGCGAGCGCCGCGAGCGCATGCGCGTCGAGGCGGGCGCGCCGCGCCAGGTCTTCGCTGTCGACGAAGCGGGCCTCGCCGCGCGCCGCGACGATGCGCTTGCCGGCGTCCTCGGCGAGGCCCTTGACGCGATCGAGGCCGAGCCGCACCGGCTGGCGCATCGAGAAGCCTTCGCCGCGCGGTCCTGCGTCCTTCGCCGGCGCGGCGACGACGTCGCCTTCGAGTGTGCTCTGCCACGCGCTCACCGCGACGTCGACCGGCCGCACCTCGACGCCATGCTCGCGCGCGTCGCGCACCAGCTGCGCCGGCGCATAGAAGCCCATCGGCTGCGCGTTCAGGAGGCCGCACAGGAACGCATCGGGGTGATGGCACTTGATCCAGCTGCTGACGTAGGCGAGCAGCGCGAAGCCGGCGGCGTGGCTCTCCGGGAAGCCGTACTCGCCGAAGCCCTCGAT
>DATIDZ010000374.1:0-7885 GCA_035456045.1 Caldimonas sp. | reverse complement strand
CGGTCGCGATGACCGCGGGCCGCGACGTGTGGATGCACGACGTCGTCGCCGCGCAGCCGGAGCATTGCGAGCCCGAATGGGTCGGTGCCGAGCATCCGCTCTTCCTGCTCTACACGTCGGGGTCGACCGGCAAGCCCAAGGGCGTCCAGCACTCGACCGGCGGCTACCTCCTGCACGCGGCGCTGACGACGAAGTGGACCTTCGACCTGAAGCCCGACGACGTCTTCTGGTGCACCGCCGACATCGGCTGGGTCACCGGCCACACCTACATCACCTACGGTCCGCTCGCGCTCGGCGGCACCGAGGTCGTCTTCGAGGGCATCCCGACCTACCCCGACGCCGGCCGCTTCTGGCAGACGATCGCCAAGCACAAGGTCTCGATCTTCTACACCGCGCCGACGGCGATCCGCGCCCTCATCAAGACCGCCGAGGGCAACGAGAAGGTGCATCCGAAGAGCTACGACCTGTCGAGCCTGCGCATCCTCGGCACGGTCGGCGAGCCGATCAACCCGGCGGCATGGGAGTGGTATCACAAGAACGTCGGCGGCGGCCGCTGCCCGATCGTCGACACCTTCTGGCAGACCGAGACCGGCGGGCATGTGATCACGCCGCTGCCGGGCGTGACGCCGCTCGTTCCCGGCTCGTGCACGCTGCCGTTCCCCGGCATCGATGCCGCCGTCGTCGACGAGCAGGGCCACGACGTGCCGAACGGCAAGGGCGGCATCCTCGTCATCAAGAAGCCGTGGCCGAGCATGATCCGAACGATCTGGGGCGACCCGGAGCGCTACGCGAAGAGCTACTACCCCGAAGACTTCAAGGGCAAGTACTACCTCGCCGGCGACGGCGCGATCCGCGACGAGAAGACCGGCTACTTCACGATCACCGGGCGCATCGACGATGTGCTGAACGTCAGCGGCCACCGCATGGGGACGATGGAGATCGAGTCGGCGCTGGTCGCCAACACGGCGCTCGTTGCCGAGGCGGCGGTCGTCGGCCGGCCCGACGAGACGACCGGCGAGGCGATCTGCGCCTTCGTCGTGCTCAAGCGCCCGCGTCCGACCGGCGAGGAAGCCAAGAAGATCGCCAAGGAGCTGCGCGACTGGGTCGCCAAGGAGATCGGTCCGATCGCCAAGCCCAAGGACATCCGCTTCGGCGACAACCTGCCGAAGACGCGCAGCGGCAAGATCATGCGCAGGCTGCTGCGCTCGGTCGCCAACGACGAGAAGATCACGCAGGACACGTCGACGCTCGAGAACCCGGCGATCCTCGAGCAGCTGGCCGAGAAGAACTGACGTCGGCGCGAGCGCCGACGTCATCCCGAGCGCAGCGGACGGATCTCTGCCGATGGCGGCTCCGATCTTCCACCTCGTCGGCGGCGCGCCCGATCCGGTCGCGCCGTTCAGCCACGCGGTGGAGGCCGACGGCTGGGTCTTCGTCACCGGGCAGATGCCCTTCGTCGGCACGTCGGTGGACGAGCCGTATCCGGAGGGCATCGAGGCGCAGACGCACCAGGTGATCCGCAACCTGGCCACGGTGCTGCAAGGCGTCGGCCTCGTCCTCGGCGATGTCGTGCAGGCGCGCGTCTACCTGTCGCGGTTCGAGCAGGACTACGCCGCCATGAACGCCGCCTACGCGACGCACTTCGACGCCGGGCGCCGGCCCGCGCGCACGTGCATCGGCGTCACGGCGCTCGCCAAGGGCGCGCTGGTCGAGATCGACTTCGTCGCGCGGCGGCCCGAGCTCCAAAGGCAAGAGACGGCGTGACGACGGCCGGCTCGGTGGCGGACGCGCGCCGGCTCATCGACGCTGCGCGTCGCGTCGTCGTCCTTACCGGCGCCGGCATCTCGACCGACTCCGGCATTCCCGACTTCCGCGGCCCCCAGGGCGTGTGGACGCGCAACCCGGCAGCCGAGAAGCAGTCGACGATCCAGCACTACCTCGCCGATGCGGAGGTGAGAAAGGCCGCCTGGCGGTCGCGCCTCGATTCGCCGGCGTGGTCGGCCGAGCCGAACGCCGGCCACCGCGCCCTCGTCGCGCTCGAGCGGCGCGGCATCCTGCACGCGCTCGTCACCCAGAACATCGACGAGCTGCACCAGCGTGCCGGCTCGTCGCCCGACAAGGTCGTCGAGGTGCACGGCAGCATGCGCCGCGTCATGTGCTGGGAATGCGGCCGGCGCGCGCCGATGGAAGAGGCGCTCGCGCGCGTCCGTGCCGGCGAGGACGATCCGCATTGCCTCGATTGCGGCGGCATCCTGAAGAGCGACACGATCTCGTTCGGGCAGGCGCTGGTCCCCGAGGTCATCGACCGCGCCATGACGGTCGCCGCCGAAGCCGACCTGCTCCTCGCCATCGGCACGACGCTGCAGGTGCAGCCGGTCGCGGGCATGGTGCCGATCGCCGCGCGCGCCGGCGCGCAGGTCGTGATCGTCAACGACCAGCCGACCGCGATGGACCTGCTCGCCGACGTCGTCATCCGGGCGCCCATCGGCGCGGTGCTCGCCGCGATCTGCGGCGCGCCCGCGAGCGGTCAGGACTCGAGCCGGTAGAGGCACATCCAGGCGTCGGGCTCCGACGAGCCGGGCTTCCTGATGTTGAAGCGGTCGCCGCCGTCGGGCGCCTGCACCGCGGTCGTGCGCCACAGCGACGGCCGCTCGAGGAACTGCTGGCGGAAATCCTCGGTCGCCCAGATCTGGCCCGGCTCGACCAGCGGCTCGACGCGCGCCGCGCACAGGATCGCATCGCCGCCGACGATGACGGTGCGCTGGTTCGCGCCGCGACGGTCGGTCTGCACCGGCCCGTAGTGGAGCGCGATGCGCAGGCGCGGATGGCCGGGCGCCTGGTAGACGGCATCCATGAGATGGCGGGCGGTCTGCGCCAGCGCGACCGGGTCGTCGGCGGCGATCAGCGCCGCGTCGCCGGCGCGGATCTCGACGATCGCCGCCGGCGGCGCCCAGCGCTTGGCGGCTTCCTCGAACGCGGCGCGCACGGGCGCGTCAAGCCCCGAGCGCATGATCGCGCCGAAGCCCTGCACGTCGGCCTTCAGCACGCAGCACTGGCGCACGTCGAGCGTGCGCTCGACCGGCCCGGATTCGCGCCAGGGCCGGTCGTAGCCGACGATGTTGACGCGATCGATGCGCGACAGGAACGCGGTGTTGTTGCGCGCGATCACGTCGAACAGCACCGGGTGGACGAGGTAGTGGGTCGCGCGCGGCAGCACGCCGTTGGTCTCGAGCGTCGCCTCGCCCGGGCGAAGGAACCGCTGGCGCCACTCGCCGCGGACGCGGTCGTGCTGGACGTAGCCGAGCAGGCCGACGCGGTAGAGCGAGGTGAAGGCTTCCTGGCCGTCGTGCGCCTCGTCGTCGGCGCCGATCAGCTCGAGCTCGGCGCGGCTGATGACGTGGCCGGGCAGGCGATCGAAGAGCAGCTCGGGCTTGAGCCCCGACACGTACGGCGCGATCTCGGCGAGGTACTCGTGCGCGATCTCGGTCGCCGCCGCGTTGATCGCTTCCTTCAGCCGGTACTCGTTGCGGCGCTCGTCCGGGCGCAGGGCGGTCAGCCGCTCGCCGATCGTCATCAGGTCGCGCGGCCGCAGCAGCGTGTGGCGGCAGACGTACTCGAACGCGTCCTCCTCCTCGCGCGTGTGGACGTCGGTCACGGTGAGCCGGCCGAGGAAGGCCTCGAGCGGATTGCTGCGCATCCGGTCGGCCTGGACCATCCGCTCGGTGCGCACCAGCCGCACGTTGTTGACGAAGATCTCGCGCAGCGCTTCGGGCGTGTAGATGATGTCGACGGCGCTGCCGCGGTACTGCTGGACCATCGCCGTGCGCTGCGGCCAGCGCGCATACGCCTCCTTGCGGATCGCGGCGAACACCTTCAGGTGGTGGTTGATGCGGCGCAGCTGGTACGCCACCTCGACCAGTCCGAGCTGCGAGAAGTACCAGACGTTGGGCGAGAGCTCGCCGGTCACGCTCGGGCTCGCGGGCAGGTCCTCGACGTGCTTGTTGAAGTACTCGTCGATGCCGTCGATGAAGATCGCCAGCGGCGCGTTGAGCGCGCGCAGGCGCGGCACGAGGTGGCCGTCGGTGTCGGTCGCGCAGCGCTGCAGCTCGCTCGGCGTGAAGTCGAGCAGGCGCACGAAGTGGTCGATGACGCTGTGCAGGCGCGTGTCGGCGACCAGGCCGCCGAGGCGGGCGCCGACCTTGAGGCCGTCGAGGGCGTCGAAGTGCTTGAGCGTCGCCAGCGCGATCGCCGACAGCCACACCTTCGACCACGGCAGCGGCGACGCGGCGAAGAGGGCGATCGATTCGCGCCCGAAGATCTTGTCGCCGATCGGCTTGTCGAGCAGGTTGCCGCTCGGCAGGCAGACCGCGTGGCCCTCGCGCTGGTAGAGGACGCGCTTGGCCTTGAGGAGCAGCGTCTTGCCGAACCCCTTGGTGCCGATGACGACGAACTTGTCGTCGCGCCCGGGCGTGAGGAAGGCATCGATCTCGGGCGTGCGGTGGAGCAGCGACTCGTCGAAATCCTCGGCCACCCGGATGTCGTCGGCATCCACGGTCCACGCGCGCATCGCCACTTCTCCACCCGCCCTCGATGGCGACGGAGGATAGGGCCTGACCCCGGCAGCGTCCAGCCTGCGAGCTGCGGCGAGAATCGAGACCATGCTCGCGACCGGATCCCCTGTGCCATCGACCGCTGCCTCGACGCGCGCCGCGTTCGGGCGAGCGCTCGCGGTGATCGTCCTGGCGCTCTGCGCGGGCGCTTGCGCGCAGAGCCCGCCGCCGCAAGCCTCGCCGTCGCAAGCCGTGTCGCCACAAGACGCCGCCGACCTTTCGCGGCTGTCGTTGCCGCACGTCGGCCTGCGCGCCCGCGACCTGGCGGTCGTCATCAACGACGACGATCCCGCGAGCGTCGAGATCGGCCGCTACTACGCGGCCAAGCGCGGCATCACCTCGGACCGCGTCGTCCACGTCCGCTTTCCGGCGCGTCCGGTCATGAACTTCGGCGACTTCATGCGCGTCAAGGAGGTGCTCGACGCCCGGCTCGGCCCCGACGTCCAGGCGCTCGCCCTCGCCTGGACGCAGCCGTTTCGCGTCGAGTGCATGTCGGTCACGGCGGCGTTCGCGCTGGGCTTCGATCCGGCCTCGTACTGCGCCGAAGGGTGCGTCAGGACCAAGCCGTCGCCGTACTTCAACAGCACCAGCTACGCGCCGTTCACGGACCACCGCGTCCGGCCGGCGATGCTGCTCGCCGCCACGGGCGTCGAGAGCGGCAAGCGATTGATCGATCGCGGCCTGCGTTCCGACGAGAGCTGGCCCGAGGGCAAGGCCTACCTGATGAACACGAGCGACAAGGGCCGCAACGTCCGCGCCGAAACGTACGAGCGCGTGAAGTCGGTCCTCGGACCCGCGTACCCGGTCGAGCAGGTCGACGCCGACGCGCTCGAGGGCAAGACCGACGTCATGTTCGAGTTCACGGGCGTCGCCCAGGTGGCCAAGATGACGAGCAATCGCTATCTCGACGGCGCGATGGCCGACCACCTGACGTCGTGGGGCGGCGGCCTGATCGGCTACGACCAGACGACGGCGCTCGACTGGCTCTCGGCCGGCGCGACCGGCAGCTACGGGACGAGCACCGAGCCGTGCAGCTTTCGCGCGAAGTTTCCCGACGTCGGCGTGGCCATGGCGCACTACCTCATGGGCGAGACGCTCATCGAGGCGTACTGGAAGAGCGTCCTGATGCCGGGCCAAGGCGTCTTCGTCGGCGACCCGCTGGCGCGTCCGTTCGGCGGTGTTCGCGTCAGCCAGTCGGCCGCCGGCACCGTGATCTCGACGCGTGCGCTCCCGCCGGGCAACTACTTCTTCGAGGCCGCGCGCAGCAGCGTCGGGCCGTTCCAGGTGATCCGCGGCGTGCGGGTCACCGGCTTCGGCGTTCGCCAGCTCACGCTGCCCGCGGGCGACTCGCGCTACTTCCGGGTGCGAAGCGCGCCGCCGCCGCCATCCCCCGCGTCCGGTGCGTCGCCCGCGTCGGCGCCCGCGGAGGGCACCGCTCCGAGCTGAAGAGCGGAGCGCCGCGGGCCAGGGATCGCCTTACTCCGGCTCGATGCCGAGCGCGACGATGACGCGCGAGACCATGTTGTACGACGCGATCGTGCCGATCAGCTCGACGAGACGGCGATCGTCGGCGAGCGCGGCGCGTGCCGACGCGAAGGTCTCGTCGCCGACCTCGACCGAGCGCGTCATCTCGAGCGCGAGGCGGATCGTCGCGCGCTCCGCCGCATCGAAGAGACCGGGCGTCGCGAGCGCACGATCGACGTCGGCGAGCGCGTCGACCTGCGCCTCGCTGGCGCCGGCGGCGCGCAGCAGCGGCGCGTGGTGATGGAATTCGTACGGCGCGCGGTTGACCGTCGCGACGACGCAGATCGCGATCTCGCGCAAGCGCGGCGGCAGGTCGAGGCCCGTGCGCACCGCGCCCATCAGCGCGTTCCAGCCGAGCGCGAGCGGCGGGCTGTGCAGCAGTTGGCGATCGAGGTTGAGCAGCGTGCCGCCGCGACGCGCCCGGATCGGCGCGACGACCTCCTCCGGCCCGGCGTCGTCGTGCGGCTTGTAGGGGAGGCGGGGCACGGGGACGCAGCCGGGGGCGAGGGGACTCAGGCGTCCTCGGCGAGCGCCACCGCGGGTCCGCGAATGAAGCGCTGCATCGCCAGCACGGCGACGATCAGCGAGAGGCCGACCGCATCGGCGATCCCGCCCGGGTAGACGAGCGCGACGCCGGCGACGATCAGCATGCAGCGCTCGATCGCCGTCGCGCGCCGCAGCGCCCAGCCCTGGAAGCCGCCGGCGATGGCGGCGATGCCGAGCGCGGCGGTGAGCGTGACCTGCGCGATCGACCACCAGTTGGCGGCCGCGAGCGCCTTCGTCGAGCCCATCAGCAGCAGGCCCTGCCCGGCCGGGTCGAGGACGAACATGAACGGCAGCAGGAACGCCGGAACGGTGTACTTCCAGCACTGCATCGTCGTCTTGTACGGGTCGCCGCCGGTGATCGCCGCGGCCGCGAACGGCGACAGCGCCGTCGGCGGCGAGACCTCCGACAGCACGGCGTAATAGAAGATGAACATGTGCGCGGCGAAGTCGGGGACGCCGAGCTTGATCAGCGCCGGCGCCGCGATGACCGCGCAGATGATGTACGACGCCGTCACCGGCACCGCGAGGCCGACGATCCAGACGACCAGCGACGTGAAGATCGCCGTCAGCAGCAGCGAGCCGGCAGCGTAGTCGATGACGATCGAGCTGAACTTGAGGCCGAGGCCGGTGAGCGCGACGACGCCGACGATGATGCCGGCGCCGGCGCAGGTCGCGCCGACGTTGAGCATGCCGATCGCGCCGCCTTCCATCGCCTTGGCGAAGCCCGAGTTCACGACGTGGTTCCCGACCGACCCCTTGCCGCGGAAGAGGTCGTAGGAAAAGAGCGCGGTCTCGGGTCGCAGCATGCTCGTCGCCAGCGCGACGACCGTCGCCCAGAACACCGAGAGCACCGGCGAGAACCCCCACAGCATGAAGGCGACGATCGAGACCAGCGACAGGAAGTGGAACCAGTAGCGCTTGCTGAGGTTCCAGACCGTGTCGACGCGCTCGAAGGCGACGTCGCGCATGCCGTACTTGCGGGCGTCGATCTCGACCATGAGGAAGAGCGCCAGGTAGAACAGCAGCGTCGGGATGCACGCCATCAGGAGCACGTCGAGGTACGAGATCTTCAGGAACTCGGCGATCAGGAACGCGGCGGCGCCGAGCACCGGCGGCGAGATGATCGCGCCCAGGCCGCCCGCGGCGAGCAGGCCGCCGGCGGCGTTCTTCTCGTAGCCGACCTTCTCGAGCAGCGGGTAGGCGAC
>DATIDZ010000373.1:0-27103 GCA_035456045.1 Caldimonas sp. | reverse complement strand
CGCGCGCCCTTGGCCATGAAGTACGGGACGAAACCGTCGTAGAACGCCGGCGACATCTCGGCCGACTCGCAGGCGTTGATGAAGACGAGCGGCTTGCCGCGCAGCATCGTGCTCGTCGGCGCGTCGAGGTTGAGGTCGGCGAGCGTGATGCGCGCGTCGGTCAGCACGAGCGCCGAGGCATCGGGGCCGCCCGGATCGCCGAGGCCGGCGGATTCCGCGTGGCAGTAGAAGTACAGGATCTGGTCGTCGGTCGCCTCGTCGGCGAGGGCGCGCATGACGTCGGCGCTCGTCGTCCGCGAGGTGACGCCGACACGCTTCCTCGCCGCCTGCGCCTTCGCCCAATAGGCGTTGGTGTCGGCGACGTAGCTGCCGCCGAGCTGCGCGTCGATGCCGCTGTTGACGTTGACGCTGACCGCCAGCCGAGGATCGCTGGCGATCGCGCCGTCGACCACCGCCATGCTCGTCTGCAGCGGGATTTCCTCGATGACGTGGCGCATGCCGAGGAAGAGGTCCCAGTCGAGCGTCGCGTTCGCCGACGCGTCGCCCATGTAGAGCAGCGCCCAGGGGATCGGCGCGGTCTCGGCGACGACCTGGAGCTGGAGGCGCTTGGTCGGGTCGCTCGCCAAGGTCCGCAGGAAGGTGCCGATCCGCTTCGAGTCGTCGCCCGCGGCCGGGCCGAAGAAGAGCTTCTGGAACAACAGCGCGCCGGCGCGCGCCATCGTCCTGAGCGCGAAGTCGCGATCGGCCGCGGCGATGTCGATGCCGGTCTGGAACACGTAGTTGCCGGTCGCGTCCTGGTGCATGACGACCTTCATCAGCTCGCGGCGCGTCGCGTCGATCGCGCTGGCCAGGAACGCCGGCTGCAGCGGCAGGTGCGCGCGCGCGGCGACCGCGCCGACGGCGACGCAGTCGTAGCCGCCGTCGCGCAGCGACAGCTGCAGGCTCACGTCGCGCGGCTGCAGCGTGCTCGCGGCCGACACCGGCCGGCCGAGCGCCTGGGTCTCCACGGCAGCGGGCGCGTCGCCGCCGACGACGAAGGTGAGGGCGATGCTTTGCAGGAAGTTGCCGTCCTTGTGCAGCGTCGCGGTCAGCGAGGACGCGCCGTCGTGCAGCGGCGAGATCTCGAAGCGCGCCTTGTTGCGCGACCTGCCCGAGCGCGGCACGCGCAGCGGCCGGACCGGATCGGGGATGTCGAAGTCGGTGCTGTTGAGTTGCACCGTGACCGCCGTCTCTTCCACGCCTTGCGGGAAGAGCGACTCGTCGGCGAAGGGTGCCGTCGTCAGCGCCTCGGCGCGCTGGCCGACGTCGACGTCGAAGGCCAGCGTGTACCACCCGTGCGCGACGAGCGTCGGACGGAGGGGCTGGTCTTCGAGCTCGACGTTGACCCATCGCTGCGGCGCGGCGGAGGCGGCCGCGGCGGGCGGATCGGACGCGCTTTGCCCGGACGGCGCGACGAGGAAGGGATCGTGCGGTGGCTCGCGCGACGACGGCGGCGGCTTCGCACGCTGCCCGATGTGGATCTGCGGCGGCGCCATCTGCCGCTGGGTCGGCGCGGAGGCCGGCGGCCCGAACGGATCGAAGTCGCGAATCGACGCGCTCGCGCTCGCGCTCTCGCTCGCACCGCCGCCGAGCAGGCCGCCGTGCGATGGCGGCGGGGACGCGACCGCGGGCGAGCCGCCGGGCGACAGCGTGCCGGTCGGCGGCAACGGCGCGGCGAGCGCGGCCGCCCAGAACGCGTGCGCGACCTCGGGGTGGGCGATGTCGCTGTGCGCGCCCGATGCGCCGCCGCCGTTGCGGATGATCTCGCTCGCCTCGAGGTTGTAGATCCCGCCCGGCCTGAAGCCGTAGGCGAAGTTGGCCGGGCGCATCGGCATGTCCTCGATGCCCTGCGCGCCCTGGATGCCGAACGAGCCGATTCCGCCGTACGCCGGCAGGTCGTTGCCGAGGACGAGCTGCTTCCTCACCTGGGCACCGAGCGGGTAGAAGCGGCCGACGGCGGTGTCGTGCGACGAGCGCGTCGTGACGATCGGCCCGCGCACGAGGCCGTGCTTGACGATGCGGTGGAAGTAGCCCGCCGTGCCCGACGCATACGGAATGTCGCTCGCGTACGACCAGAGCGAGAGCGCGCCCTGGACGAGGAACAGCGAGTCGACCGGCCGGGGCAGGTCCGGCTCGCCGGCGGGGCCGGCGACGGTGGCCGAGGCGACGATGCAGCCGAAGCTGTGTCCCATGAGATGGAAGTGGGCGCGCGGTGCCGCGATCTGCAGCCGCGCGAGCAACTCGTGCGCGCCGTTCTCGCCGAACGCGCGCGCCCGGTCCTTCATCTTCCAGAACGAGAGCTGGCGCATCGGCGAGAGAAACAGGTCGCTCAGGGTGTCGCCGAGGCCGAGGAGCTGCGTCGTCGGCTTGCCCGTGCTGCCGCCGCTCTGCGCAATGATCGCCGCGGGATCGAATCCCTCCTGGTCGGCGCCCGGGGCGGCGGCGCTGCCGCGCGCGTCGAGGCCCGACTCCGCGAACAAGGTCGCGTAGGCGTCGAGGAGTGCCGGCGAAGGCGACGTGGCGCCCGTCTCTGCGCGCGCCGCGTCGAGGATGGCGCGGATCGCGGCGCGCGCGCGCGGCGTGTCGGCGATGCGCGCGGCCCACGTGTCGACGTCGCCGGCGGCGGCCGCATCGCCGAGCCCCCCCGCCGAGAGCACCGCGGGCGCGCCGGCCGGTGGCTTCTCGTCGCCGAACGGCAGGCTCGGCCAGTGCAGGCCGATGATCAGCGGCGCGAAACCGCCCGGGCGCTTCTCGGCGGCGGCGCGATCGGCCTGCTGCGCCGCCATCGCTGCGATCCAGCGATCGAACTGCGCGATCGCCGCGGGCACGTCGCCCTGCCAGCCGTGGGCCGTGAAGAAGACGTCGGTGATCGGCCGCGCCGGATCGGCGACGCGCTGGGCCAGCGTCTCGCTGAGGAACGTGCCGTCGGGCTCGGCTCGCTCTTCGCCCTTCTCGTCGAAGATGACGAGGGCGTAGGCGAGGTCGGTGCCGGCGATGCTGCGGACGGGCATGGTGGCTTCCTCCTCGGCGAGCGGCGCGTGCCCCATGCACGACGGTCCGCTCGCTGACGCGGTCAAGGCTACTCGCTGCGTCCGCGCTCGTAAACGACCGGTCGCGGAAACTCTTAGCATCGACCTTTTCTCTTCCCCTCCTTTATGAAGATGTCCATCGCTGTCACGGGCGCCTTGTGCGCCGCCGCCGTCACCACCGCCGCGATCGCCGCCAAGCCGACGACGCGCAACCGCGCCGAGATCCCGGCCGAGTACCGCTGGGACTTCTCAGCCATCTACCCGAGCTGGGCCGCGTGGGAAGAGGGCATGAAGGAGATGGACTCGCGCATGGACGCGTTCGCCAAGCTGCAGGGAACGCTCGCGCAAGGGCCCGACGCGCTGCTCAAGGCCTACCAGTCGTTCGACGAGATCGGCAAGCTGCAGTACCGCCTCTACCGCTATCCGCAGCTGCAGCGCGACGTCGACACGCGCGACCAGGACGTCGCCGGGCGCTTCCAGCGCATGAGCGCGGTGTTCGCCAAGTTCGACACCGCGTCGGCGTGGTTCACGCCGGAATTGTTGAAGATTCCCGAGCCGACGGTGACGGCGTGGCTCGCCCAGACGGCGGCGCTCGCACCGTATCGCTTCCCGATCCTCGACGCCTATCGGAGGAAGGCGCACATCCTCGACGACAAGGGCGAGCGGCTGCTGTCGCTCGCGGGCCAGTTCAACGAGGCGCCGCGCACCATCTACCAGGAGCTGAGCACCTCCGACATCAAGTTCCCGACGCTACGCCTCGAGGACGGCAAGGACGTCGTCCTCAGTCCCGGCAACTACGCGGCGCTGCTCGAGAGGAACCGCAACCAGGGCGAGCGCGGCAAGGCCGCGGCCGCGCACGTCGGCACGTACGGCGCGACGGCGCACACGTACGCGGCGATCTACAACGCCACCTTGCAGCGCGACTGGTTCCTCGCCCAGTCGCGCAACTTCGACACGACGCTCGACGCCGCGCTCGACGGTGACGCGATCCCGCGTGCGGTCGTCGAGACGCTGATCGACGCGACGCGCGCCGGCGCGGCGCCGTTCCAGCGCTACGCGCGCCTGCGCCAGAAGCTGCTCGGCCTGCCGAGCTACCACCTCTACGACGCCTTCCAGCCGATCTACAGCACCGACAAGACCTATCCGTTCGAGCAGGCGCGCGACCTCGCCCTCGCGTCGGTCGCGCCGCTCGGCGACGACTACGTGGCGAGGTACAAGCGCTTCGTCTCCGGAGGCCGCATCGACCTCTACGAGAACGAAGGCAAGCGCAGCGGCGCCTACAGCGCCGGCGTGTACGGCGTCGGTCCGTACATGCTCATGAACTACAACGACACGCTCGACGCCGCCTTCACGCTGGCACACGAGGCCGGCCACTCGATGCACACGGTGCTCTCGTACGAGAACCAGCCTTTCGTCACCTCGGGCTACACGATCTTCGTCGCCGAGGTCGCATCGACGACCAACGAGCGCTTCCTGCTCGACCAGATGCTGAAGCAGACGAGCGATCCGAAGGAGCGCTTCCTGCTGCTCCAGCACGCGGTCGACTCGATCGTCGGCACCTTCTACACGCAGGTGCTGTTCGCGGACTTCGAGCTGCGCGCGCACCGGCTGGTCGAGAAGGGCCAGCCGCTGACGACCGACGTCCTGAACGACCTCTACGCCGGGCTGCTCAAGGAATACTGGGGCGACGCTGTCGTCGTCGACGAGTTCTACAAGTGGACCTGGGCGCGCATCTCCCACTTCTTCAATTCGCCCTACTACGTCTACCAGTACGCGACCTGCTTCGCTTCGTCGGCGCAGCTCTACAACGCGATGACGACCGGCGCGCCCGAGTCGCGCAAGGCCGCGACGGACCGCTACCTGACGCTGCTGAAGAGCGGCGGCAACGACCATCCCATGACGCAGCTGCAGAAGGCCGGCGTCGATCTCACCCAGCGGGCGACGATCCAGGCGGTGATCGATCAGATGGATCGCCTGGTCGCGCAAATGGAAGCCGAGGCGGCGAAAATACGCTAGACGCGGCCGGACCCGGCGCGAATGCGCCTGCCGGTCAACCGTCGAGCCTTCGTTCCGTTCAACAGGGACCGCCTCGCGCCTTCGCCAAATGACCTCTCGAACTCTCCTCTCCGCGGCCACGCTCGGGCTGGCATGCCTGTGCGGCTCCGCCGCCGCCAGCCCCGATGGCGCGCCGCACGCTGCGGCCTGCGTGGCGGCCTTGAAGGCGCAGGAGGCCAGCCTGGCCGAATCGGTCAAGGCGGGCCAGTCGCGAGAGCCCGTTCTGCTGACGGTGGTCCGCAGCGGCATCGCGATCATCGGCACGCAGTACCTTGCCGGCCTGCGCGAAGGCGAGGCGCGCGAGCTGCTGAAGGCGGCCGAGCAGGACTTCCAGGCACTCCCGCCCGACGAGGCGCGAGCCCGCCAGTCGGCGTGCCTGCAGGAGGGCGAGGTGCTCTATTCGAAGGCCTCGCCGCTCGAGCAGAGCCTCATCACGAATGCGGCGCAGCGACGCGTCAGGCGGCTGACGGCGTCGAGCTGAGGCCGCGGCGCTCGGCTGGCGCGGCGGCGCTCGCTCGGGCCGCAGCGATGTCCGCGCGCTACCAGCCGAGGCCGACGTGCAGCGGCATGTACACCGCGAGCCCCGCGAGCAGCGGCCCGAGCACGCCCGGCCGCCAGGCGTAGAACGCGGTCGCCGCCAGCGCCGCCGGAAGTCGCGCGTCGCGCCAGGTGCCGATGAGCGCGTCGTGCGTCATGAGGATCTCGGGTGCGAGGACGGCGACGATCGCCGCCAGCGGCGCGACCTGCAGGGCCCGCTGGAGCGCGTCGGGCAGGCGCAGGTCGCGCCTGGACCACAGGAAGAAGCCGCGCGAGATCGCGGTGACCGCGGCCAGGCCGAGGATCGCGATCGCGCCGTGCGCCCACCCGGGCAGCATGTCTGCGGCCGCCGTCAAGCGCTGCGCTCCGCGGCTCGGCCGGCATGCGCCATGACGAGGCTCGCCGCCACCGCCGCCGCGATGGCGACCAGGATGTTCAGCTTGAGCGGCAGTGCGAATGCCGCGACGGCCGCCGCCGCCGAGACCATGGCCGCGATCCACGCGGCGCGATCGCTCAGGAGCGAGTAGGCGATGCCGAGCATCGACAGCGTGCCGGCGAAGCCGAGGCCCCAGCTGAGCGGGACCAGAGATGACAAAAGAATGCCGGCGAGCGACGAAACTTGCCACACGCTCCACACGGCCGCTGCGCCGCCGGCAGCGTAGCGTGCCTGGCCGGTCTGGTGCACGGCCCGGTCCGGCCAGGCCTTCTGGAACACGACCAGGTTGAGGTCGGCCAGCAAGTAGCCCAGCGCCAGGCGGCGCCGCCGCGGCAGGTGGCCGAGGTGGACGCGCCACTGCGAGCTGAAGATCACGAAGCGAAGGTTGACGCAGAACGCCGACGCCCAGATCACCCACATCGGCGCGCCGCTCGCCAGCAGCGGCAGCGAGGCGAGCTGCGCGCTGCCGGCGTAGACCGTGAGGCTCATCAGGATCGAGAGGCCGACGCCGAGACCGCTTTGCGTCATCGCGACGCCGGTGACCAGGCCCCACGCGGCGAGGCCGGGACCGAAGGCGAGCATGTCGCGTGCGCCGTGACGAAAGTGGCGGTCGCGCGCCAGATCACGCAAGTGCATTGAGGCAGACTGTAGCCGCGCACTGGCGAGAAGCGATCGACGAATCGCGACGGAACAAGTTGGCCCCGGAGTTGCTTTTGGCGAGCGCTGTGTCGATTCGTCAATCCGAGCGCTCAAGAAGGCGCCGAACGGGCCGAATCGAAAGGGAGCGCAGGCCTTTGTTGGGAGACCGCCATGAACGCCAGAATCAAGCAGCTTCGTGATCTTGTCGTCGCGCTCGATCGCGCCGATCGCAACATCGAGCCGATGGCACCCGACGCCTACCAGGCCGCAGCGCGAACCGCGCTCACGCTGACCAACGAAGAAATGGGCCTGCTGCCGATCGGCGACTTCGCCGGACCCGTGAGCGCGCTGCAGAACATGGCCGAGAACATCTTCTTCGGCATCAACGGGTGCTTCGCCGACCTCGACGGCACCGGCCGGGCGCCGGTCGCGCTGACGTCGACGAGGTCGCTGCTCAGGCGCCTGCGCACGACGACGTCCTCGGGCGCGAGCCGCGAGATCACCGAGAGCCTGCTGACCCGCCTGCGCGGGGCGGCGGCGCCGGAAACGACCGGCTTCGGCGTCGCCAAGCCGGCGCCGCGGCGGCCGCGGGGCACGCCGCCGGCGCGCGCGCGGGGCGACCGTTTCCAGCGCTGAGTTTCCGCCCGCCGGCATCCCGCGTTCGCGGGTTGTGGCGGGACGGCAACCGTCCGCGTGACGCGAACCACGCCGACGTCCGCGCACCTGTGACAGTCGTTGCGCGATCGCGGCGGCAGGAGCATCCTGACATCAGTCGAGAGCGCTGGAGCAGGACATGCGGGACGTCGTCGAAATCGCGAGAACCATGGGGCCCGAGCAGCTCCTTCTCGCCCTGGTCTTCCTCGCCAGCTACTCGCTCGCGCTGGGCGAATTCGCCACCGCGCGCGCTCGCGTCTGGGCGGTCGTTTCGGGGGTCGTCGCCGCGGGCGGCTTTGCCGCGCTGAGCCATCCGTGGGAAGGCGGCATCGTCGTCGTCGCCTGCGCGTCGGTGGGGATGGCGCTGTTCTCGGCCGCCGTCTGGGCGCTGTCGCTCGCGACGACCGAGCGCGCGCCGGACGACGTCGCTCAGGCGCCCGCGGCGAACTTGGCGAGGGCGAGGCCGGTGCCTTCGTCGAGGTCGGTGAAGAACGCGCCGATCTTGAATTCGCCCGCCGCCGAGTAGGACGAGTAGACGACCTTCGCGACCGCGACGACGCCGATCCGCTCGGCGCCGAGCGGCAGCTCGAAGGTGATCGTGCAGCGCGTTCCGGGCGCGATCGGCCGCGCCGAGACCAGGCACATGCCGTCGCGGCCGAGGTCCCAGGTCTGCACGCTCCGCGACGCGTCGCCGTAGACGATCGTGGCCGGCTGGCGGATCGCCTTGCGGGGGGCCGCTCTGCGGTTTCGCGCTTGGGTCAGGGGCTGGCTGCTCGTCACGGTTGCACCGTCGCGCAAGTAGTCTAATTGTTCAAGGCCATTTGTCCGTCGCGAGCGAGGCGGGCACGGCAAGTGTCCAATTTGACGCACCGCTGCGCTCGAGTCGAACCGCTTGAAGATCGCGACCTTCAACGTCAACGGCGTCAAGGGCCGGCTGCCGCGGCTGCTCGAGTGGCTCGACGAAGCGCGTCCCGACGTCGCCTGTCTGCAGGAGATCAAGACCGGCGACGCGACGTTTCCGGCGGCCGCGATCGAGTCGGCCGGCTACCGTGCGGTCTGGCACGGACAGCGTGCGCACCACGGCGTGGCCATCCTCGCGCGCGGCGTCGCGCCGGTCGAAGCGCGACGCGGGCTGCCCGGCGATGCCGGCGACGTGCAGGCGCGCTACCTCGAGGCCGACGTGCTCGGCTTGAGGATCGCGTCGGTGTACCTGCCGAACGGCAATCCGCAGCCGGGACCGAAGTTCGACTACAAGCTCGCGTGGTTCGAGCGGCTGATCGCGCACGCCGGCACGCTGATGTCGTCGGGCCGCGACGTCGTCCTGGCCGGAGACTTCAACGTCGTGCCGACCGACGCCGACATCTACAACGCCTGGCTCTGGCGCCTCGACGCCGTCCTCCAGCCGGAGACGCGCGCGCTGCACGAGCGCCTGCTGGGGCAGGGCTGGGTCGACGCGACGCGGCACCTCCATCCGGGCGACCGCATCTACACCTTCTGGGTCAACGAGAACGCTTTCCGACGCAACGCCGGCTTCCGGATGGATTTCCTGCTGCTCACGCCGGCGCTGGCAGGGCGCCTGCGGCGCGCCGAGGTCGACGCGGCGCACCGCGGTCGCGAGCGGCCGAGCGACCACGCGCCGGTGTGGATCGAGCTCGGGGCGGGCCCCGCGCTGTCGGGATAGTCCCGTAGGCGGGTCGGAGCAAATTCGATTCACTTGGGCGGTATCACCCGCCGGAGGACTCCCATGACCGTCTCATCCTCTCTTTCGCTGCTCGGCACGGCCGCGACGACCCGCCGCGCCGCGCTCGTCGCCGCATGTGCCGCCCTGGGCCTCGCGAGCTTCACCGCGTTCGCCCAGACCGGCCCGATCCGCATCGGCGTGCCGACGGCGATGCAGCTGCAGGTCGGCCGCGACACGCAGGACGCCATCAAGATGGCGATCGACGACATCAACGCGAAGGGCGGCGTGCTCGGCCGCAAGCTCGAGATGGTCGTCGCCGACGAGACCGAGAACCCCGAGACCGGCATCAGCGCGATCAAGAAGCTGACCGCCGACGAGAAGGTCGACGTGCTGATCGGCGGCTACACGAGCGGCGTCACGCTCGCCCAGCTGCCGCACATCTCGGCCGCCAAGACGATCTATCTCAACGTCGGCTCGGCGTCGCCGGCGACCAACGCCAAGGTGAAGACCGACTACGACAACTACAAGTACATCTTTCGCGTCGGCCCGCTCAACGCGGCGCTCCAGGCGCGCCAGATGACGGGCTTCATCTCGACCTTCGTCAAGGGCGAGCTGGGCCTGTCGAAGATCGCGATCGTGGGCGAGAACGCCAAGTGGGTGCAGGACCTCGTGCCGCTGCTCAAGAAGGGGGCGACCGAAGCCGGCGCCGACGTTCGCACGGTCGAGTTCTTCGACGCGCAGACGTCCGACTTCTCGCCGCTGTTCTCGAAGGTCAAGGACTCGGGCGCGCAGTACATGGTCGTCGTCCTTTCGCACGCCTCGAGCGACATCTTCGCCAAGCAGTGGCACGACTCGCGCTTCCCGATGGCCTACGGCGGCATCGACGTCAAGAGCATGGACGGCGACTTCTGCGACCGCATCGGCGGCAAGGCCGTCGGCGAGCTGGCGGCGAACTTCGCGGTGCGTGCGCCGCTGACGCCGAAGACGGTGCCGTTCTTCGACGAGTTCAAGAAGCGCACCAACCGCTCGCCCGTCTACACCGCCTTCGGCGCCAACGACGCGGTCTACATCTACGCCGAGGCCGTCACGCGCGCCAAGACGACCAACCCCGATGCGGTGATCAAGGAGCTCGAGAAGACGAGCTACGTCGGCATCCCGGGAACGATCGAGTTCGACGAGAACCACGACGTCAAGCCGGGCAGCGCCACGTACAAGGGCCCGGCGCTGCTGTTCGCGCAGTGGCGCGACGGCTGCAAGCGCGAGGTGGTCGTGCCGAAGAGCATGCGCACCGCCGAGTTCGTCTATCCGAGCTGGATCAAGCCCTGACCGCGGGCGAGCGAACGGGAGCTGACGGGCGCTGACCTTGCTCGAGATCCTCATCGTCGGCGCGGTGAGCAGCGCCATCTACGCCATGCTCGCCGTCGGCTTCACGCTGATCTTCGGCGTCGCCCGCGTGCTCAACCTCGCCCACGGCTCGTTCTACGCGCTCGGGGCGTACGGTGCCTACGTGCTCACGTCGCAGCTCAAGCTGCCGCTCCTGGCGGCGGCGCTGATCTCGATCGCGCTGGTCGTCGCGTTCGGCGTCGTCGTCGAGCGCGTCTTCATCCGGCCGATGCGCAAGTCGCAGCTCGCGGTGCTGATGATCACGCTCGCCGTCGCGCTCGTCGTCGAGCAGGCGCTCTTCCTCACCTTCGGCTCCGAATACCGCAACGTCCCGGCGTTCATCGACAGCAAGTTCACGATCGGCGGCGTCAACATCGCGGGCGCGCGCCTGCTCGCGCTCGGCGTCGGCGCCGTCGTCATCGCCGCGCTCTGGCTCTTCATCCAGCACACCCGCTACGGCTCGGCGATCCTCGCCATCTCGCAGGACCCGGAGGCGGCGCAGTACATGGGCATCCCGAGCGACCGCATCTTCTCGGTCGTGATGGGCATCTCGGCGGCGCTCGCCGCCGCGGCCGGCATCCTGGCGGGACCCTTCCTCACCGTGCAGCCGACGATGTGGCTGCTGCCGATCGTCAAGGCGTTCGCGATCGTCGTCGTCGGCGGCCTCGGGTCGATCCCGGGCAGCATCCTGGCCGCGCTGATGCTCGGCTACGCCGAGACGATCGTCGGCTACACGATCTCGACCTCGTGGACCGAGATCGTCTCGGTGCTCGCGACGCTGCTCATGCTCATGTTCCGGCCGGCCGGCATCTTCGGCCGGCGCGCCGCGTTCTAGCGCCGTGTTCACCAAGCCCGTCGACCTCGCCGGCGCGGCGCTGTTCGTCGCCCTGATGGCGGTGCTGCCGCTCGTCTTCCCGAGCAACTACCTGATCGGCGTGCTGACCGTGAGCGTGATGTACGGCATCTGGGCGGTGACGTGGGACTTCATGTCCGGCCTGACGGGACGCGAGAACTTCGGCCACGCGCTCTTCATCGGCGTGGGCGCCTACACGGCCGGCTTCATGAACACGACGTTCGGCTTCAACGGCTGGTGGAGCCTACCCGCATCGATGGTCATGGCCGTGCTGTTCGCCCTCCTGATCGGCCTGCCGACGCTTCGCCTCAAGGGCCCGTACTTCGCGCTGGCCATGCTCTCGGGCTCGGTCATCATGCAGCGCCTGATGCTCATCTTCTGGGAGCAGACCGGCGGCGAGGAGGGCCTGAACGGCCTGACGCCGCTGATCAAGTCGCAGGTCGGCTTCTACTACTTCGCGCTGGCGACGCTCGTCGCCGTGACGCTGCTGCTGATCGCGCTGGCGCGGTCGCATTTCGGCCTCATCCTGCGCGCGATCCGCGGCGACGAGGCGACCTGCCAGGCGGCCGGCATCAACGTCACCTTCTACAAGATCGCCTCGCTCGTCATCAGCGCCGCGTTCGCCGGCGCCGGCGGCGCGATGTACGCGCACTACCAGCTGCAGGTGAGCCCCCAGCTCTTCGCCGTCGTCACCTCGATCACCATCATCACGATGGTCTACGTCGGCGGCATGGCGAGCATCTACGGGCCCGTCGGCGGCGCGATCCTGCTGGTCCTGCTCACCGAGCTGCTGCGCAACTTCGGCGAGTGGCGGCTGATGATCTACAGCTGCGCGCTGATCCTGATCCTCTTCTTCCTGCCCGGCGGGCTGGTCGCGCCGACCTGGCGTCGGCTGCGCGCCGCATGGCTGCGACGGGTCGCATGAGGCGCCTCTCTGCATCGGCGTCGGGGTGACGGCATGGCGGCATTGCTCGAGGTCGGCAATCTCAACAAGCACTTCGGCGGCCTGCACGCCGTCAAGAACGTGTCGCTCGCCGTCGAGCGCGGCGAGATCGTCGGCATCCTCGGCCCGAACGGCGCCGGCAAGACCACCGTCTACAACCTCCTCACCGGCTTCATCGCGCCCGACGCCGGCGCCCGCATCGTCTTCCAGGGCGCGAGCGTGCTCGGCCTGGCGCCGTACCGAATCGCCGCGCTCGGCATCTCGCGCACGTTCCAGCTCTGCCGGCCGTTCGTCGGCCTGAGCGTGCTCGAGAACGTCGTCGTCGGCGCGCTCGGTGCGAAAGCGAGCAAGGGCGCCGACCTCGAGACGCGCGCGCGCCTGCTGCTCGCGCAGGTCGGCCTCTCGGGCAAGGAAGGCGTGCCGGTCGAGGTGCTCTCGTACGGCGACCAGCGCCGCCTCGAGATCGCGCGCGCGCTCGCCGCGCGGCCGGCGCTGCTCCTCCTCGACGAGCCGTTCGCCGGCCTCGGAAGCGCCGAGATCGCCGACCTGTCGGCGCTGATCCGCAAGGTGCACTCCGACGAAGGGCTCACGGTCGTCCTCATCGAGCACAAGCTGCGCGAGTTCATGCGGCTTGTCGACCGTGTCGTCGCGCTCGACTTCGGCGAGATCATCGCCGAAGGCCTGCCCGACGACATCGTCCGCGACCCCGCCGTGATCGAGGCGTACATCGGCCGCGACAGCGACGTCGATTCGTCCCGCCATGCTGCTTGAGATCCGCAACCTCTCGGTCTCGTACGGCAAGGCGCTCGCGCTCGAGGACGTGTCGCTGTCGATCGGCGAAGGCGAGTTCGTCGCGGTGCTCGGCCCGAACGGCGCCGGCAAGAGCACCCTCCTGAAGGCGATCTCGCGGTCGCAGCCGTCGAGCGGCGTGCTTGCGTTCCGCGGCGCGTCGCTGCAAGGCGTGCCTGCGCATGCCGTCGTCGGCCGTGGCATCTGCCACTGCCCCGAGGGCCGTCGACTCTTTCCCGAGCTGACGGTGCTGAAGAACCTCATGCTCGGCGCCTATCTTCGCCGCGACGCCGCGGGCGTCGCCGCGGACCTCGAGCGCGTGTACGGCCTCTTCCCGATCCTGAAGGAGCGCGCGCCGCAGGTCGTGGGCACGCTCTCGGGAGGCCAGCAGCAGATGGTCGCGATCGGGCGCGCCCTCATGGGCAAGCCCGCGCTGCTCCTGCTCGACGAGCCCTCGGTCGGCATCGCCCACCGCCTCAAGATCGAGATCTTCGACGCGATCAAGCGGATCCAGAAGAGCGGCACGGCGATCCTGATGGCCGAGCAGGACGCGCAGTCGGCGCTGCGCATCGCCGACCGCGTCTACGTGCTCGAGCATGGGCGGATCGGGCGCGAAGGCACGAGCGCCGAGCTCGGCGCCGACGACTACATCCGCCAGGCCTATCTCGGCGTCGCGTGACAGGGGAAGCCATGACCCACTCGACGCTCGCCGGCCGCACCGCACTGGTCACCGGCGCGTTCAGCGGCCTCGGCCAGCACTTCGCGGGCGTGCTCGCCGCGCACGGCGCGCGGGTCGCGCTGGCCGGGCGCCGCATCGATCTCGGCCGCATCGTCGCGGCGGGGATCGGCGCCGCCGTCGGCCGTCCCGACGACGTGCGCGCGTACGCGATGGACGTCACCGACCGCGCCAGCATTGACGCGGCCCTGGCCGCGATCGGCCGCGACCTCGGCGTCCCGGCGATCGTCGTCAACAACGCGGGCACGGTCGCGCGCGCCTCCAGCCTGGATCTCGGCGAGGAGGCGTGGAACGACGTCCTCGGTGTCAACCTTTCGGGCGTCTTTCGCGTCGCCCAGGCGAGCGCGCGTGAGATGGTGCGCACGGCAACGCGAGGATCGATCGTCAACATCGCCTCGATCATGGGCCTGCGCGTGCGGAGCGGCGTAGTCGCCTACGCCGCCAGCAAGGCGGCCGTGGTGCAGCTCACCAAGGCGCTCGCGCTCGAATGGGCCGAGCACGGCATCCGCGTCAACGCGCTCGCGCCGGGCTACTTCGAGACCGACATCACGCGCGACCTGCTGCGCTCGCCCGTCGGCCAGGCGATCGTCGCGCGCATCCCGCAGCAGCGCCCGGGCCGGCTCGAGGAGCTCGACGGCCCGTTGCTGCTGCTCGCCTCGGATGCGTCGTCGTACATGACCGGGGCGGTGATCCCGGTCGACGGCGGGCACCTCGTCAGCACACTGTGACGTCGGCGAACGCCGGTCTGCCCCCGCGAACCCGGGGTCTTGACGTCCGCGGCGTGCCTCCCTAGCCTCGTCGCACGCAGGCGCGCCCCGAGTGCGAGCGATTGAGACGCGAGGAGATCGATGAAGCAAGTCAAGTGGATCACCGTGGTCGTCGGCGTGGCACTCGCTTCGACGGTGCGTGCCGACCCGCCGGTCACCTTCGAGGCTGCCGGCGCCAATGCCGCGGCGATCACCGCGGCGCGCGACGCCTTCCGCACCGCCGTCGGCGGCGGCACGGTCGCGGGCGCCAACGGCTCGTTCGGCGGGCTGCGACGCGAGATCAACTGGGACGGCGTTCCCGATGCCCAGGCCGACCCCAATCCGCTGGCTGCGAATTTCTTCAACGTCAATTCGCCGCGCGGCGTCGTCTTCAACACGCCGGGGACCGGCTTCCTGGTCAGCGCGAACGCGGGGCAGTCCGCGCCGGTGCTCTTCGGCTTCCCGAGCGACTTCCAGGTCTTCAGCCCGCAGCGCCTCTTCACGGCGGTGAACAGCAACATCACCGACGTGCGCTTCTTCGTGCCGGGCACCAACACCGCGACGACGACGAGCGCGTTCGGCCTCGTCTTCGTCGATGTCGAAGTCGCGGGCTCGACCCGCCTTCAGTTCTTCGACGCCAACGGCGTCCAGCTCTACTCGCACGACGCGCTCGCCGCCGGCAACCAGGGGCTGACGTTTCTGGGCGCCGTCCTCGACACTGCGGCGATCGCGCGCGTGCGCATCACCTCCGGCAGCAACACGATCGTCGCCAACGGCGTGCTCGGCAACCAGATCGACGACGTCGTCGTGATGGACGACTTCCTCTACGCCGAGCCCCTGGTCGCGGCGCCCGTGCCGGAGCCCTCGACGGTGGCGATGATGGGCCTGGGCCTGCTCGGCGCCTTCGCGGCACGGCGCCGGCGCGGCGAACGGAGCCGGTGAGCCTCGCGTCCGTCCGCGCATTCCTCGCCGAGCGCGCTCCCGACATCGAGATCCTCGAGGCGACGACGAGCACCGCGACGGTCGCGCTGGCGGCCGCCGCCCACGGCGTCGAGCCGGCGCGCATCGCCAAGACGCTCTCCCTGCGCCTGGCCGACGACGTCATCCTGATCGTGATGGGCGGCGAGGCGCGCCTCGACAACCGCAAGTACAAGGACCGCTTCGCGGCCAAGGCGAAGATGCTCGACGCCGTCGAGGTGCTCGAGGCGACGAGCCATCCGGTCGGCGGCGTGTGCCCGTTCGGCCTGCCGCGGCCGCTGCGCGTCTACGCCGACCTCTCGCTGCGCCGCTTCGACGTCGTCGTGCCGGCGGCAGGCGACACGCATCACGCGCTTCGCATCAGCCCCGACCGCCTCGTCGAGCTTGCCGGCGCGGAGTGGATCGACGTCGCCCAGGCGCCGGTGACCGCGAGCTGACCGGCGCCGTCGTCCGTCAGGCCTCGCGGCCCTCGAGCCGCCCGGCGAAGAGCGCCGTCGCCCTTTCGCGCGCGTAGCGGTAGGCGTGGAAGTCGACGCGCGGCTCGCCGTAGATCATCGGCACCTCGCTGCCCTCGCGCACGTACTTGCCCATGAGCTCGTGCACCGACGCCGCGCCCCCGAAGTGCTCGCGCAGGGCGTCGTCGACGAGACCCTTGGCGCGGTCGATCGCGGCTTCGGCGCTCTCGAACTCGCCGCGGTCCTCGGGTCGGCCGCCTCGGCCGATGGTTTCGTTGTCGATCGACACGACGTTGTAGCGGGCCATGGGCTAGTACCGGGAGAAGGGGCCCGATCTTGCGCCTCGCCGGCAACGCCGACAATCGCGATGCCATCGACGCTGCCTCCCGGACCATGAAGCCCCTCGACGATCCCGAGCACGACCGCGAGGTGGGCTCGCGCGACAGCACCCTCGACACGACCCGCATCGACGATGTCCGCATCGGTGCCGTCCGACCGCTGATCACGCCGGCGCTGCTGCAGGAGAGGGTGCCGGTGCGTGCCGACACCCTGGCCCTCGTCGAAGGCAGCCGTGCCGCCATCGCCGCGGTCCTGCACGGGCGCGACGACCGCCTCGTCGTCGTCGTCGGGCCGTGCTCGATCCACGACCACGACCAGGCGATCGAGTACGCGGTGCGCCTGAAGGCGGTGGCGACGGAGCTGGAGGACGATGTCCTCGTCGTCATGCGCGCCTACTTCGAGAAGCCGCGGACGACCGTGGGCTGGAAGGGCTACATCAACGATCCGCGCCTGGACGGCAGCTTCGCCATCAACGAAGGCCTCGAGCGAGCGAGGAAGCTCCTGCTCGAGCTGACGATGCTCGGGGTGCCGACGGGCACCGAGTTCCTCGACCTGCTGAGCCCGCAGTTCATCGCCGAGCTCGTCGCGTGGGGCGCCATCGGCGCGCGCACGACGGAGAGCCAGAGCCATCGCCAGCTCGCCTCGGGCCTGAGCTGCCCGGTCGGCTTCAAGAACGGCACCGACGGCAGCATCCAGGTCGCCGCCGACGCCATCCTCGCGGCGCGCGCCCCGCACGCGTTCATGGGCATGACCAAGATGGGCGTGGCCGCCATCTTCGAGACGCGCGGCAACGACGACTGCCACGTCATCCTGCGCGGCGGGAAGGCGCCGAACTGCGACGACGCGGGCATCGCAGCGAGCTGCGCCGTGCTGCGCGCGGCGGGCCTGCCGCAGCAGGTGATGGTCGACGTCTCGCACGGCAACAGCAGCAAGCGCCACGAGCGGCAGATCGTGATCGCCGCGGAGCTCGCCGAGCGCGTCGCCGCCGGCGAGCGGCGCGTCTTCGGCCTGATGATCGAGAGCCACCTCGAGGCGGGTCGCCAGGATCTCGTCCCCGGCGCGCCGCTCAAGCGCGGCGTCTCGATCACCGACGCGTGCATCGGCTTCGACCAGACCGTGCCGGTGCTGCGCTCGCTCGCCTCGGCCGTCGCCGCGCGGCGACGTCGGGGCTGAGTTGCGCCGCTCGAGCGCCGTGTTTGGAGGTGACTTTGGCGCGGGGCCGGATGGCCCTACAGTGCGCGCATGTCCAGAATCCTTGCTTCGCTCGTCCTGATCGCGTTGCTGAGCGCCTGCGCCTCCTCGACCGAGCGACAGGACCAATGCACGCCGCAGTGGCCGCCCGGCCCCTGCGTCGACCCGCCGCCGCGCAGCCGCTGATCGCGCGGCGCGGACGCCGCGCGCAGACTGTCAGCCCTTACAGGTGCCCGCATCGCGCCCCGCGCCTACGATTCTCGCGGGGTCTTGCATCGTGGTCGCCGTCACGTCGAAGGAGCGCTTCATCGCCGTCTGCCCTTGCGCGGACATGATCGTGCGGTACGTGGCCGAGCTGCTCCACGATCAGCAGCTCACCTGGGCATTCGGCAAGGCGATCGTCCGACCGACGCGCACGTCGGCGATGTTCGTCTGCGTCGACGCCGGCAACGAAGCCTACGAGCTGTGGATCACGGCGACGTGGGTCGAGCCCGGCGAGTGGGCGCTGCAGCACTCGCCGGTGCCGGTTCGCTGAGGCGCGACGACGGCACCGGCGGCTAGTCGTCGGATCGCACCATCAGGCTGACGAGGCCCATGAGCAGCGCGCCCGCCGCTGCCGCGATGAGCAGCGACTTCATCGGCTCGTCGCGCGCGTAGGCCGCCGCCTTGTCCGAAGCCTGCAGCGCGCGCTGGCGCATCTGCTCGGCGACGTCGCGAGCGCGCGCGCCGCTGATGGCGCCGGGAACGCTTCCGGTGTCTTCATCCATCGCACTCTCCTTCAACGGCCTGAAAAGCGACCGGCACGCGCATGCTCGTCGATTCGAAGACCCCCATGAAGACTGTATGGATGTACAGTATCGATCATGGACCGCAGCGCCAGCGAATTACTCGACGCCGAGTGGGTCGCGCGCTGCGCCCGCAGGCTGCGCCGGCACTGGCCGCACGCCGACGTGGCGTCGCTCGAGGAAGCCGCCACCGAGCTGTGGCGGATCGACTGGCTGCGCGAGATGGTGGCCGAAGACGCTGCGGAGCTGTGGCTCCAGCCGCTCTGTCGTCGGCCCTCCGGCAACATCGTCTAAAACCTCGGGCATCGTCGAGACACCGGGTCGGCATGCAGTTCGATGCGTCATTGAGAGACCAGATCGCGCGGCGCCTCGCCGCGTTCGAGCTGCACCGCGCCATTCCGGGCGCGCATCGCGTCGCCGCCGTCGCCGTCGCGATCGCCGAAGAAGGCGAGGGCGCCCGCGTCCCGGGCGTGGCGGAGCCGCCCGGCTGGAGCCGCGCGGCCGCGCTCATCCTCACCCGGCGCGCGTTGCACCTTCGCCACCATCCCGATCAATGGGCGCTGCCCGGCGGGCGCGTCGATGATGGCGAGTCGGCGGAGGAGGCCGCGCTGCGCGAGCTTTCCGAGGAGGTCGGCCTCGAGCTCGACGCCAGCGCCGTGCTCGGCCGGCTCGACGACTTCATCACCCGCTCCGGCTTCGTCATCACGCCGGTGGTCGTCTGGGCGGGGGCCGCGACAACGCTTGTCGCCAACCCGGCCGAGGTCGCGAGCATCCATCGCATCCCGGTGAGCGAATTCATGCGCGACGACGCGCCGATGCTCGACCGCGAAGACGAAAGCGAGGAGCTCGTGCTGCGGATGCCGGTGGGATCGACCTGGATCGCGGCGCCGACCGCGGCCGTTCTCTATCAGTTCCGCGAGCTGTGCATCGCGGGCCGCGCGACGCGCGTGGCGCATTTCGAGCAGCCGCTGTTCGCGCGCCGTTGAGTCGCGCGGCCCTTCGCCCGCAGTCGCAACAACGGTAATCAATCGTGTGAATCGATGTTCGCCGGGCTGCGATGGCGTAGATTGCCGGCGCCACCTCCCGGAGATCGCGCCACCCACCGTGGACACCGTCCAAGCAGCCAGCCGGCTTCGATCGCTCGCTTCCGACGCCGCCAGGCGTTCGCGAACGGCGGTGCTGCGCGAGGTGCTTCCGGAGATCGAGACGGCCGTGCGCGCCGGCGTGTCGCAGGTCGTCATCCTCGAGGAACTGCGCAGCCTCGGCTTCGAGATGACGCAAAGCGGGTTCCGCAGCGCCCTGCGACGGTTGCGCACCGAACGGCCGCGCGCCGGCCCCGCGGGCAATGCGCCGATGTCGACCGAGTTCTGGTCCGGCCTCGCCACCGAGCCCGCCGGCTTCACGGCGACGACGAGCCGCGGCTCGCTCTACGACGTCGAGGCGCTGAGCCGGTTGCTCATGGCGTCGCCGCGCGCCGATCTCGAACCGGCGCGTCGCTGACGCTACCTCGGCCGGCTTTTTCGAGCGAAGAAGCCGATCACCGCGAGTCCCGCGAACAGCAGGCTCCACGTCTGCGGCTCGGGGATCGGCGCCGCCTGCGCCATCGCGATGGTGAGGTTGTCGACGGCGGGGAAGACGAAGTTGCCGGGCATCGTCGTGCTGAAGACGAGCGTGGCGATCCCTCCGGTCGAGACGAAACCGATGAAGCTCGTCGGCGTGGCGACGAACGTCTGCGTCGAGATGGCGCCGAGCGTGTCTGTGGCCGTGAGGATGACCGCGGAAGCGACGAAGTTGCCCTGCAGGTCGGTGCCGAAGAAGTTTCCGCCGATGGCGCTGGCGCCGCCGCTCAGGTTGAAGAAGGTGATCGCGTCGAAGTCGGAGTTCGTCGAGAGCGCCGGATTGGCGACCGTGCCGGCGCCGAAGAAGCCGGTGCCGCTGCTCGCGCTGTAGGTGTACGGCCCGGCGGCACGAGCGATCGGGCTGCTGGTGACGGTCGTCGTCGAGAAGTCGCTGAAGGTGTCGACGCCGGGGGCGGTGACGGCGGCGAGGAACGTCGCTGGCGAGGTGAAGACGGTGATGTCCGCGTGGGCGGCCGGCGACGCGATCACTAAGCAGGCGAGCGTCAGTCGTCCGCACAGGGAGGTCCTGGACGTCATTTCTTGTCCTTTGCAGGGCCGCCGCGAAACCTTTCGCGCGCTCGGCGTTCGTCGAAACGAAATGTAGGCCGGCCGATCGGCCCGATCACCACCGTGTTCGCGGGGGCCCCGGGCGCAAAAAATGGGCCCAAACGACCTCGGAGCAATCGGCGCTCCGAGCGGAGCACCGCCGATTTGCGCTAAGGTTCGAGCGATGATTTTGCTCGTTTCGCCCTGGAAGACCGGGCTCGTCGGCGCGGCCTTCGGGGCGCTCGTGCTCTCCTCGACGTCAGCGCCGGCCCGACCGCCCGTTCCGACCGACGCCGAGGCACAGCAGGCGCATGCCAAGGGGGCCTGCGGTCAGCTCGGCCCGGGCACCGGCCTTCGCGATGGCAAGGGCTGGGTGGTCTCGATGATGCCCGGCAAGCACGAGTTCCGCGTCCGCGGCGGCGGCCAGGTCTACCTCACGACGGCCCGGGTGAAGTCGACGCTGGACTTCGACATCGGCCGCCTCTACTACATCTCGGTCGAGGACGCGCCCCCCGACGCCGTCCTCGAGTGGCGCATCCTGGGCAGCGAGTGGGGCCCGGTCTCCAAGTACTTCCTGTACCCGCCGACGTCGTGAGCGAGACCGCGGGCGAGGGCGCCTTGCCCTCGCCGACGCGGTTGCGCCTTCACGCCCCGGAGGCGGCGATCAATACATCATCCGGCCGTCCCCGATCAGGTGGGCGTGGCAGTCCCGGGTCGCCTGCACGCAGCGTGCGTTCCACGCGTCGGAGATGTCCTTCTTCCAGCCGTTGAACCAGTCGCCGTGCGACGAGTAGCCGCCGGGCAGGCTGGCGTCGTACGTGTCGGAGCTCAGGCGCCACGCTTTCGCCGCGCCCGGCGTCTGCACCGTGTAGATGATGTTGAACGTCACCTGCGGCAGCGCCACCGGATGTGTCGAGGGACAAGCGTAGGCGCCGTTGACCTGCACGACATAGCTCATGTGGCTCTTGTGGTCAGGCGAGTCGAGGTTCCTGCCGTCCCAGCATTGCGGAAAGAAGACCTCCTGGTAGACCACGGCGCCCGCATCGCAGTTCGGGATCGCGGATCCGTACTGGTCGTTCGAGTTGTTCGGTCCGCCGATGCACTTGAAGCGGACGCCCGGGCTGCCCGGCTTCGAGTTGGTCGGATCGCCGGCGATCATCCTGAGCCCCGACGGCATCGGCTGGATGACGCTCGACGGCGCGAGCGTGTAGCCCTGCTTGTAGTAGAAGACCGCGGAATCGGGAGCGATCGGCTTGCCCGTCGACGTGTCGATCATCGACGGCACCCAGTATGCCGTGCGATTGATCGTCCCGCCGAGACAGGTCGAGTTGCCGGTGTCGCGGATGGACTGCTCGGTGCTCGCCGCGTTCGTCCCGGTGTTGCCGAAGAACGTGTGCAGGTGAGCCGCGCCCGGCCGGCCGGGGTAGACGATCGGATCGTCGAAGGCCATGTGCGAGTACGGGCACGGGATGCGGAACTGGCCGATGTCCGTGAGGGGCGCCACTTCCGCCGTGGGCTGCAGACGGTCGTAGGCGCTGCCGACGCTTCCCTTGGGCAGGTTGCTGACGTCGATGCGCAAGGCGCTGTTCATCGTCGGCGTGGTCACGACCGGAGGCTGGACGATCGGCGGGGTCGGATCGTCGACCACCACCGGCGTCGCCGGCTTGCACGACATGTCGGGGCCGGTGACGGCGGCCTGCCGGCAGGTCGCGAAGTCGGCGTAGGTCGCGAGGTCGAGTCCGGTCGCGGTCGAGTAGAGCAGCCAGGGCCCGGGAACTGCCGTCTGGGAAGCGCCGCGGACGTGGCCGCCGTCTTGGGCCAGAGAGATCAGGGGGCACGCCAGCGCGAGAGTCAGGGAGCCTGTGAGCAGCCGGCGGGTCGAGTTCAGAAATCCATTCCTGCAAAGAAGCATCGTTCGTGAAAAGTTCGTCATCACCCGGAAACGCCGGGATCGCGCGCCGGTTTTAACGCGAGAAATCGCGTTCCTTTCGCGAGAGCCGCGGCGATCACGTTTCAAAACGTATCGCTTCTCTTTCGCCTAACACAGCAGGCGAAAGCGAGCCTCTGGTGGGCTCGAAAACCTCTCGAATTTGCCGGCCGGATTCTTGCCTCTAGAGTTAGCTGCGGTCGCACGAGAGCGTGCGCGCTACACCCAGCGCGATGCCGAGAGCTCGTCCTTGAGGTACGCGTAGTAGATCGGGGCCGCGATCAGTCCGGCGACACCGAAGGCCGCCTCCATCAGCAGCATCGCGAGGAGCAGCTCCCAGGCGCGCGCTTCGATGCGCGTGCCGACGAGCCGCGCGTTGAGGAAGTACTCGAGCTTGTGGATCGCGACGAGGTAGCCCAGCGAGCCGAGCGCGACGACCGGCGATGCGCCGAGGCTGACGATGACGACGACGACGTTCGAGACCAGGTTGCCGAACACGGGCACGAGCCCGGCGACGAAGGTCACCGCGATCATCGTCTTGACCAGCGGCAGCTGGATCCCGAACAGCGGCAGCACGACCACCAGGTAGAGCGCGGTCAGCGCCGCGTTCAGGGCGGCGATGCGCACCTGCGCGAAGACGATGTGGCGAAAGGCCTCGGCGAAGCGGGCCGAGCGATTGGCGAGCGACAGCGCAAGCGGCCGGTAGTCGACCGGCGGGTCCGCCTGGCGCAACGCGATCAGCGCGCCGATGACCATGCCGATGAGCACGCGGACGAGCACCTTCGTGCCTTGCTGGCCGAACGTCTGCACCGCGGCGAGGTGTTCCTTCAGCCACGACACGATGTTGCTTTGCAGCCCCTCGGCATCGGTGGGCAGCGTGTGGACCAGCCACGGGGGCGCCATCGCGCGCCAGCTCTGGATGACCTCGGCCGACTTTTTCAGCAGCAGCACATAGCCGCCCGTGTCGCTGCGAAAGAACAGCAGCGACGCCACCGCGACGAGGCTGAGCAGGCCGACGACGACGGCAGCGATGAAGGCGACGGCCACGATCCTGGCGCGTCGCTCGCGGACGAAGTTGAGCCGCATCGTCAGCACGTGCACCAGCTCGAAGACGAGCAGCCCGGCCAGCAGCGCCGGCAGCAGGTCGAGGCGCAGGACCAGCCACAGCAGCGCCGCCGCGATGGCCCACCCGGCGACCACGAAGTTGCGCGCAGGCTCCTTGTCGGCGACATCCATGCAGCGAATCCTCCGGCGTTGATCGCGCCGGGCCATCGTCGCCGCTCGCGCGCCTCGGCCGGGTCGGAGCGCGCGAAGGGGGGTTGTAGGTCGGGGCCGGAGACGGGCCCGCGCAGGCCGTGTGCCCGACGCCCGTCTGTGCGGAGAATCAGCGCCAGCCGACGGGCCATCCCGGCATGTCGATCGGCGGAGGAGGTCCTCATGTTCTGTCCCAAATGCGGCACTTCGAACGACGATTCGGCTCGCTTCTGCGCCAAGTGCGGCACCGCCCTCGCGGTCGCCGCGGCACCTGCGGCCACCGCCAGCCCGGGCGCCGCCGGGGGCGCCGGCACGGGCAGCATGCGCAGCTCAGCGCCGGGCAGCAGCGGCCAGGTCGTGGTCGGCAAGAACCCGACCGTCGCGCTGGTGCTCTCGATCTTTCTCGGCTTCCTCGGCGCCGGCCAGTTCTACAACGGCGACTGGAAGAAGGGCGCGGCGATGGCCGCCGCCTCGATCCTGCTCGGGGTGCCGTCGGGCGGCCTCGTCACCCTCGGCGTCTGGGTCTGGTCGGCGATCGACGGCTACCAGGTCGCAAGCGGCAAGTGGAAGGCGTGGTGAGCGCGTGAGCGCGGTCGCTCGCCGTTCCCTGGCCGGGCTGCGGTCGCAGGCCTACGAGCATCCGGAAGACCGCGAGGCGCTCGACATCCTGCAGGACACGCACGGCCTCGACACGCTCGTTCGCAAGTGCAACGAGTGGGGCTTCGAGCGGCTGCTGCGCGTCCAGCTCACCGGCAGCAACCTGCGCGTCACCGCCGACACCTTTCCCCAGCTGCACGAGATGTTCGTCGATGCGTGCCATGCGCTCGACCTGCCGCTGGTGCCGGACCTCTACGTCGGCGCCGGCGGCGAGATCAACGCCTTCACGGCGGGCGTCGACAAGCCCATCGTCGTCCTCAACTCCGGCGCGATCGACCTGCTCAGCGACGACGAGCTCCGCTTCGTGATGGCGCACGAGCTCGGCCACGTCAAGAGCGGCCACGTCCTCTACTACCAGATCGCCGAGTTCCTGCCCGTGATCACCGAGGCGATCGGCGACGCGACCTTCGGCGTCGGCGCGCTGCTCGGTGCCGGCGTGCAGGTCGCGCTGCTCAACTGGCGCCGCAAGTCCGAGCACACCGCCGACCGCGCCGGCCTGCTGGTCGTGCAGGACCTGCAGGTCGTGCTCGGCGCGCTGATGAAGCTGGCCGGCCTGCCGCAGCGCTACAGCAAGGAGATCAACGTCGACGACTTCGTCGCGCAGGCCCGTGCCTTCGAGGGCATGGACAGCGACAAGCTGAGCTGGTTCGCGAAGTGGCTGAGCACCGCGGGGCAGACGCATCCGTGGACCGTGCTGCGCGCCAAGGAATGCCTCGAGTGGGTCGACGACGGCGGCTACGAGCGCGTGCTCGCCAAGCCGGCCGAGGTGCCGCTCGTGCTGCCGCCCGGCGTCGCGCGCTTCTGCATGCGCTGCGGCGCGGGCTGCGGGGCGAGCGCGGCGTTCTGCATGGGTTGCGGCCAGGCGTTGCCGGCGCTGAACTGAGCGCGATGCCGGGCCGCGTGCTCATCGTCGCCCCGCAGATCGCGCCCGAGTCGTTGCCGTGGCGGTTCGTCGCCGATGCGGCGCGCACCGCAGGCCTCGACGTCGAATGGCTCGAGCCGCTCGCTTCCGAGAACGCGCTGCGGGCTCGTCTGTCCGCTGGCGACGTGCGCCTGGTCGTCCTGATCGTCCACGGCCAGTCGCGCGGCGCGGACCACGCGACGATCGACCTCGCGAGCAGCACCGGGCCCGAGCCGCGCGCCGTGAACGTTCGCCACCTGGCCGGCCTGCTCGCGGCGTCCCGCGGGCTCGAAGGTGTCGTGCTCCTGCCGCGCGACGGCGAGGGCTCGCCCCGGGCGCTTGCGGGCTTCGCCGAGCGGCTCGTCGCGAACGGCGCGCCGGCGACGATGCGGTGGGCCGACGGGGCCGACCTCGCGCGCACCGGCGCGTGGTTCGCGGCGTGGCGCGACGGGCATGACTGGCCCGCGTTGGCGCGACTCGACGGGACGGCGCTCGAACACGCCGGCCAGCGCGCTTCCGCGGCGGCTTCGGGCGCGTCGGCGGATGCGGCTGCATCGGCGGGTGCGGGCGCATCGGCTGCAAGGGATGCCGCGACCGCAGCGCCGCGTCCGGCCGCCTCCGCGCCGGCGATGACCTCGCCGTCGTCGGCGCCCGCCGCGTCTCCCTCCCCGGCCGCGCCGCCCTCGCGCGAAGCGATCGCCGAGCGCCTGCTCGAGCGCAAGCGCGCCGAAGGCCGCTTCGACGTCTTCCTCTGCCACAACAGCGCCGACAAGCCGGCGGTCAAGGCGATCGCGCGCGCGCTGCGCAGCCGCGGCGTGCTGCCGTGGCTCGACGAATGGGAACTGCCGCCCGGGCAGCCGTGGCAGCCGCTGCTCGAACGGCAGATCGGACAGATCCGCAGCGCCGCCGTCTTCGTCGGACTCGCCGGCGTCGGCCCGTGGCAGGAGCAGGAGATCTACGGCTTCCTGCGCGAGTTCGTCGCGCGCCGCTCGGCGGTGATCCCGGTGCTGCTCGACAACGCGCCGAGCGCGCCCGACCTGCCGATCTTCCTGCGTGCGATGACCTACGTCGACTTCCGTCTGCGCGAGCCGGACCCGCTGGTGCGGCTCGAGTGGGGCATCACCGGCGTGCGGCCCGATTACGCCTGAGCGGCGCGGCGCGGCGCCGGCGACGTGTCGATGCGACGTCTCGCGTCGCGCACGCGAAGACGTCCTACAGCGCGCGCCGGTGTCCCCCGTCGCGGCGGCGCCGTCACCGGGCGCATCCTCGTGCGTCATCGATTCAGGAGACGCTCCATGGCCACGAACCAACCCCACACGAAGCGCGACGAAGGCGGCCAAGGCGACACGCAGAAGGCCAAGGACGCGAATCCCGCCAAGAACCAGCCGGGGCAGAAGGCCCAGGGCGGCGCCAAGGGCAAGAACGACTCGGGAGGCAACAAGTGACCACGACCACCGACCCGAGCCCGTTGAAGTACATGGGCACGCAAAGCCAGGAGACCGTCAACATGGCCGCGGCCATGGCGCACGCCGTTCAGTCGACCGAGGGCCGCGCCGAGCAAGCCCTCGGCAAGCTCTCCGGCGAGATCGACGAAGCCGGCAGCAAGGTCGGCGACGCTGCCCATTGGGCGGCAGGCAAGGCGAAGGAGGCGCTTCGCTCGGCCGCCGAAGGGGTTCGCGACCGGGCCACGACGGCCGTCGAGACGTACACCCGCGAGGATCCGATCCGCGCGATCCTGATCGCCGCCGCGACGGGCGCAGTGCTGATGGCGCTCGTCGCGATGAAGGTGCGCTCCGGCGTGCGCGCGGTCGAGCGGCGCGTCCGGCGCTAGGCCTGCGACAGCCGCGCCGGGCCGGGAGGCTGCGCCCGGCCCGCCCTGCCGCGGACGGCACCGCGCCTGCGTTCAGGCCAGGTGCGCCGCCGCGAGAAGC
>DATIDZ010000372.1:0-8705 GCA_035456045.1 Caldimonas sp. | reverse complement strand
GAGCGCCGTCGAGCCCTTGAGGTCGCAGAAGATCAGGGTGACGGTGCGGCGCACCTCGCGCACCGGCAGGGCCGGCGGCGCGGCCACCAACGGCGCCCCGCAGTAGCCGCACAAGCGGAACTTCGGAGGGTTCTCCTCGTTGCACTTGGGGCAATTGATCATGGCGCCGAGTTTAGGAGACCGCGGGGCGGCCCGGCCCGGCGTCGCCGGCCGGCCCTCGGCCGATTCCCGTGGCGGATTCCCCTTCCGGTCCTACAAGAGGCCGTCCGGTTGTCTTGTGGTCCCGGCCCAGCCGCGCGCCTACGCTGGATCTGTCCCGATCAGCAGCAACGACGACTCGCCATGAACAAGCATCTTCTCGGTCTGGTATGGGGCCTCCCGGCCTCGTTCGCGTTGCCTTCCGTGTCCGCCTGCCGCCGTGCGCTCGTCTGCATGCGGCCCCGGTTGGCGCAACTGCGCTGGACCGGCGTCGACCGCCGCCATTTCCCCCGCACGGCGGTCGGCGCGTCGGGCGCGAACTTCTAGCGCCCCGTCCAGCGCGGCGGGCGCTTCTCCACGAAGGCGCGCACGCCTTCGTGGAAATCGGCGCTGCCGTAGGTCCTGGCGACGAGGTCGTCGCCGTTCGGCACTGTTCGCGCTTCCTGGAGGCGCCGCACCGCCTCCTTCGTGACCGCCAGCGTGATCGGCGCGTGCGAGGCGACCGTCTCGGCGAGCGCGCGGACGCGCGCCTCGATCGCCTCCGGCGCGACGATCTCGTGGACGAAGCCGGCGGCGAGCGCCTCGTCGGCCGACAGCAGCCGCGCCGTGAAGATCATCTCCTTGAGCCGCGACGGCCCGAAGAGATCGACGTAGCGCGCATACGCCTGCATCGACAGGCAGTTGCCCAGCGTGCGCGCGATCGGCGCGCCGAAGCGCGAGTCGGGCGTCGCGATGCGCAGGTCGGCGCCGGCCGCGATGCCCAGGCCGCCGCCGACGGCGAAGCCCTCGATCTGAGCGATCACCGGCTTGGTGACGCGGGCGACGCGAAACGTGCGCCGGTCGCCCTCGCGCTCGTAGCGCAGCCCGTCGTCGCCGTCCTTGAACTCGGCGAACTGACCGATGTCGGTGCCGGCGACGAACGCCTTGCCGCCCGCGCCCTTGAGCACGAGGACGCGGATCGCGTCGTCGGCGTCGACCTCCTCGCAGGTCTCGTACAGGCGGTCGTACATCTCCCAGGTCATCGCGTTGCGCGCCTCGGGACGATTGAAGGTGAGCGTGACGATGGCGCCGCTGCGCTCGACGAGGACCTGGCTGCTGGTGGCGGTCATGATGTCCTCACGCGCCGATGAACCGGGGCTTGCGCTTTTCCATGAAGGCCGCCTGGCCCTCCTTGTAGTCGGCGCTCGCGAAGCAGGCCGCGACCGCGCGATCCGCGGCGGCGATGTCGCGCTCGGCGACGTCCTTGAGCGCCTCGCCGACGACGAGCTTGGCGCAGCGCACGGTGAGCGGCGCGTTCGCGGCGATCGTCCGCGTCATCTCGTCGATCGTCGATTCGAGCGCGTCGTCGGCGACGACGCGGTTGACGAGCCCCATCTTCTCGGCCTCGCGCGCGTCGAACTGGCGGCCGGTGAAGAACATCTCCTTGGCGAACGCCGGGCCGACCAGGTCGACCAGCGGCTGCGCGCGGTTGAGGCCGTAGCCGAGGCCGAGCCTGGCCGCCGGCACGCCGAACTTCGCGTTCTCGGTGCAGATGCGGATGTCGCAGCAGACCGCGGCCGCGGTGCCGCCGCCGATGCAGTAGCCGCGGATCATCGCGATCGTCGGGATCGCCATGCCCTGGATCGCCGAGTAGGCCTTCTGCGTCGTCGCCTGGTAGTGGGCGAGGGCCTCGGCCTCCTGGCGCTCGTCCTTGAACTTCGAGATGTCGGCGCCCGAGGCGAAGGCCTTGCCGCCGGCGCCTGTGACGACCATCACGCGCACCGACGGGTCGGCGCCGAAGTCGGCCATGATCTCCAGCGCCGCCTCCCACATCTCGAGCGAGATCGCGTTGTGGCGCTCCGGGTTGTTGAAGATCATCCAGCCGACGCCGCCGTCCTTGCGCGAGATCATCTTGTCGCTGTGCATCGCGGTTTCCTTCGTCAAACGATTCCCTGGCCCTTGAGCCGCTCGATCGCGGCGTCGTCGTAGCCGATCTCGCGCAGGACCTCGTCGGTGTGCTCGCCCTGCGCCGGCGGATGGGCGACGACGTGCGACGGCGTGCGGCTGAGCGTCACCGGCTGGCCGAGGTAGGCGACGTCGTCGAGGGTGTCGACGATGCCGAGGTGGCGGACCTGCGGGTCGGAGAACGCCTCGTCGATCGAATAGATCGGCCCGCAGGGAACGCCGGCCTCGTTCAGCAGCGCGACCCAGTCGGCGGTGTCGCGATGGCGCAGGTGCGCCTCGAGCTCGGCGTGCAGGAGGTCGCGGTTCTGCGAGCGCAGCGCCGCGGTCGCGTAGTCGGCGTGCGCGGCCAGCTCGGGCGCGCCGAGGGCATTGCACAGGCGCACCCAGATCTTGTGCCCGGACGCGGCGATGTTCATGTGGCCGTCGCGCGTCCGGTAGACGCCGGTCGGGATCGAGGTCGGGTGGTTGTTGCCGGCCTGCTTCGCTACCTCGCCCTCAATGAGCCAGCGTGCGGCCTGGAAGTCGAGCATGAAGAGCTGCGCCTGCAGCAGCGACGACTTGACCCACTGGCCGCGCCCGGACTTCTCTCGCTCGATGACCGCGACGGCGATGCCGTAGGCGCAGAAGATGCCCGCGCAGAGGTCGGCGATCGGGATGCCGACGCTCACCGGGCCCTGGCCGGGCAGGCCGGTGATCGACATCAGTCCGCCCATGCCCTGGGCGATCTGGTCGAAGCCGGGACGCAGGCGATACGGCCCGTCCTCGCCGTAGCCCGAGATGCTGGCGTAGATCAGGCGCGGGTTGAGCGCGGCCATCGTCTCGTAGTCGATGCCGAGCTTGCGCTTCACGTCGGGCCGGAAGTTCTCGACCAGCACGTCGGCCTGCTCGACCAGCTTCTTGAGGATGGCGACGCCTTCGGCCGACTTCAGGTTCAGCGTCATGCCGCGCTTGTTGCGGTGGACGTTGCGGAAGTCGCTGCCGTCGCGCGGGCCGCCGACGCCGTCGCCTTCGTCGAGCGCCGCCGGCATCTCGATCTTGACGACCTTGGCGCCCCAGTCGGCGAGCTGGCGAACCGCCGTCGGGCCGGCGCGGACGCGGGTGAGATCGAGGACGGTGAGGTGCGAGAGAGCGGTCGACGCGGGCATGAAACCAGTCTAGCGTGGCGTCGTTGCCGCGTTGATGCCAGGGCTCCAGAAGTCCCACGTCGACGCCGCGACGGCGTCGCCCCACACGTCGACGACGATCGACGCACCGGCGTGGACGCGCGCCGCGGCCGGGCCGCGAACGTAGCCGAGCGCGACGAAGCGGCCCGCCGCATCGCTCCAGCCCGCCGACGAGATCTCGCCGACCGGCTCGTCGTCGATGACGAGGGCCTCGCCGCCCCACAGGCAGGGATCGCCCGAGTCGAGCGCGACGGTGACGAGCCGCTTGGCCGGCGACGTGTTCTGGAGCCGGATCAACGCGTCCTGGCCGATGAAGCCGTCGGGCTTGCCGAGCCTGACCGCGGGCATCGTCCTCGCCTCGAACGGCGTCTCGTCCGGGCCGAGCTCGGCGCCCCACGCGCGTCGGCCGGATTCGATGCGCAACGCATCGAGCGCGTAGTAGCCGGCGTCGGCGAGGCCGCCGCCCTCCAGGCCGAGGCCCTCGCTCGCCTCGTGCAGCGCCAGCCAGACGTGGCGGGCCATCTCGATCGGCACGTACAGCTCGAAGCCGGGGCCGCCGACGTAGCTCATGCGCGCGGCGCGCACGCGCGCGAAGCCCAGGTCGATCTCGCGCGTCGTCGCGAAGCGCAGGTGCTCGGGCGCGAGCGCCTCGAACGTGTCGGCGGCGCCGACGCGGCCGAGCAGCGCGCGCGCGTTCGGTCCCATCAGCGAGAGGACGGTGGTCATCGCGCTGACGTCGACCAGCGCCGCCGCTTCGCCGGCGCGCGTGTGGCGCGAGATCCAGTCGAGGTCGCGCGGCGTCTGCGCCGAGCCGGTGACGATCAGGAAGCGATCGACGCCGAGCCGCGTCACGGTGACGTCGCTCTCGAAGCCGCCGCGCTCGTTGAGCATCGGCGTGTAGACCATCCGCCCCGGCGCGACGTCCATCTCGTTCGCGCACAGTCGCTGCACCACGGCGAGGGCGTCGCGCCCTTGCAGGAGCATCTTGCCGAACGAGGTCTGGTCGTAGAGCGCGACGGCCTGCCGCGTCGCGCGCTGCTCGCGCGCCACGTCGCCGAGCCAGGCGGGCTTGCCCAGCGTGTGCGGATACGCGGGCATCGCCACCGCGCTCGCGCCGCGAAAGTAGTTCGCCCGCTCCCACCCGTTCTTGGCGCCGAAGCTCGCCCCCTGCGCGGCGAGCAGGTCGTAGAGCGGGCTCGTCCTGAGGGGCCGCGCCGTCTCGAGCTCCTGGCGCGGCCAGCGCATCGCGTAATGCAGGCCGAGCGTCTCGCCGGTGCGTTCGGCGAGCGCCTTCTTGTTCGCGGTGTGCGCGCCGAAGCGGCGGATGTCGACGTCGGCGAGGTCGGTCTGCGGCGCGCCGGCGACGATCCACTCGGCGATCAGCTTGCCGGCGCCGCCCGAGTTGGCGATTCCTGCCGAATTGAAGCCGGCGGCGACGAAGAAGTGGCGCAGCCCGGGCGCCTCGCCGAGGATGAAGTTGCCGTCGGGCGTGAAGCTCTCCGGGCCGTTGAGAAGCATCTTCACCTTCGCCGTCTCGAGGCACGGCGTGCGGTGGATCGCCGCCGTCATGAGCGGCTCGAACTGGTCCCAGTCCTCGTCGAGCAGCTCGAACTGGAACGTCGACGGGATCGGGTCGACGGTCCACGGCTTGGCCTTCGGCTCGAAGCCGCCCATCAGCAGGCCGCCGACCTCTTCCTTGTAGTAGATGCAGCCGTCGGGATCGCGCAGCACCGGCAGCATCGGATGGACGCCGTCGATGCGGTCGGTGACGATGTAGAAGTGCTCGGCCGACCAGAGCGGCACGTTGACGCCGGCGAGCGCGCCGAACTGGCGTGCCCACTGGCCGGCGCAGTTGACGACGATCTCGCAGGCGATCTCGACCTCGTCGCCGCCGCGGCGCACGACGAGACCCGTGACGCGCGGGCCGCTCGGGCCGGCGGCGCTGCGCACCGCGACGACCTCGCTGTCCTCGCTGATCTTCACGCCGCGCACTCGCGCCCCCTTGGCGAGCGACATCGTCAGGTCGGCCGGATTGGCCTTGCCGTCGCCCGGGATCCAGATCGCGCCCGCGAGGTCGTCGGTGCGCAGCACCGGGAACAGCTCGCCGGCTCGCGCCGCGCTGATCTCCTCGCACTCGACGCCGAAGCTGCGCACGAGCGCGAGCTGCTTGCGCAGCGTCTTCATCCGCTCGCTCGTCCTGGCGACGTTGACGCTGCCGCACTGCTTCCAGCCGGTCGCGAGGCCGGTCTCCGCCTCGAGCGTCGCGTACAGCTCGATGCCGTACTTGCTCATCCGCGTCATCGTCCGGTTCGGCCGCATCTGGCCGACGAGGCCGGCGGCGTGCCATGTCGTTCCGCACGTGAGCTTGCCTTGCTCAACGACGAGGACGTCGGGCTCGCCGAGCGCGGCGAGGTGGTACGCCGTCGAGCAGCCGGCGATGCCGCCGCCGACGATCACGATGCGGGCATGGCTCGGCAGGGTCATGGGCCGCCATTGTCGCCGTGTCGGATCGGTCCTACCGAAGCCGGGCGCGCCTTCCGGCGACGCACTGCCCGGCGCGATTCGATCATGGGGATTTTCGATCCACCCTTGGTTGAAGGAGACAGCGATGCGCTACATCGACGGATTCGTGATGCCGGTTCCTGCCGGCAACAAGGAGGCATTCCTCGCCTCGTCGCGCAAGATGACCTCGATGCTCAAGCGGCTCGGCGCGCTTCGAGTCGTCGATTGCTGGGGCAGCGACGTGCCCGACGGCAAGGTGACCGACTTCAAGCGGGCGGTGGCGGCGCAGGGCGGCGAGACCGTCGCGCTCGGCTGGGTCGAGTGGCCTTCCAAGGAGGTTCGCGACCAGGGCAACAAGGCGTTGATGGAAGACCCGGAGATGAAGAACATGCAGATGCCGTTCGACGGCAAGCGAATGATCTTCGGCGGCTTCGAGATCGTCGCGGACACCGCGGAGGCGTGATCGGAAGGATGCCCATGCTGAGCGACAAGGAAGCGATCGCCACCGTCGCCGTCAAGGACCTGCAGGCGGCCGCCGCGTTCTACGAGGGCAAGCTCGGACTCGCCGTGCAGGGACGCGAAGGGGACCAGGTGATCGGCTATCGCACGGGAGCGACCCGCCTCAACGTCTACGTGTCCCGGTTCGCCGGAACGAACCAGGCGACCGCGGTGACCTGGCCGGTGGGCGACGAGCTCGAGGCGATCGTGCGCGAGCTCAAGGCCAAAGGCGTCGCCTTCGAGCGCTACGACTTGCCCGGGCTCGAACGCGACGGCGACATCCATCGCGGCGGCGGCCTGCGCGTCGCCTGGTTCAAGGATCCCGACGGCAACATCTTCAATCTCGTCAGCGGCTAGCGCGGGCCCTAGGCCAGGCGCAGCGCCATCACGCCGGCGATGATCGCGCCGGTGCCGACGGCGCGCTGCAGGCGGAATCGCTCCTTGAGCATGAAGACGCCGATCAGCGCCGCGAACAGCACCGAGGTCTCGCGCAGGGCGGCGACCGCGGCGACCGGCGCGCGCGTCATCGCCCAGAGCGCGATGCCGTACGCGCCGAGCGAAGCGCACGCGCCGAGCAGGGCGATCGGCCAGCGGCCGCGCATGTAGTCGAAGGCAGGCGCGAGCGCCGTGCGTCGCTGCCAGAGCACGATCGCGAAATAGGGCAGGCCGTCGACCAGGAACAGCAGCGCGACGTACTGGAGCGCGTTGCCCGAAGTGCGCACGCCGATCCCGTCGACGATGGTGTAGGCGGCGATGATCACGGCGTTGGTCAGCGCGTAGGCGAGGGCATGGCGGCGCGAGCCGGTGTCGCGCGCCGAGCGCGTCAGGCCGATGGCGAGAACCCCGCCGCTGATGCCGGCGACGCCGAGCCAGGCCGCGAGCGGCACCTGCTCGCCGATCAGCTTGCCGCTGAGCAGCGCGACCAGGAGCGGCGCCGTGCCGCGCATCAGCGGGTACGCGAATCCGAGCTCGCCGTGCTTGTAGGCGCCGACCAGCGTCACGTAGTAGCCGATGTGGATGACGACCGACGCCGCGAGCCACGGCAGCGCCTCGCGCCTGGGCAGCCCGACGGCCAGCACGAGCGCCGCGCCGACGCCGCAGCCGAGGACATGGATGAGCGCGGTGTCGAGCGCCTTGTCGTCGCCCGACTTGATGAGCGCGTTCCACGACGCGTGGAGGAGGGCGCCGAACAGGACCGCCGCGATGATCGGCCAGCTGAGCGCGGGCGTCATCGTCCGGCGGGAAGCGCGCAAGCCGCCGCGCGCTCGAGGAAGTGGGCGAGCGAAGGCGTCGCCAGGTCGGCTTGCTTGGCGAGGTCGTCCCACTGGCGCAGGCGCACGGCGTCGGCTGCGCCGGGCTGGGCGATGAAGGCCGCGGCCGCAGCGTCGTCGAACACGCCGCCCTGCAGCGCGAGGCTGCGCTTGGAGTCGTCCGAGAGCCGGTCGTGGTAGCCGCGGTCGACCCGGCAGAGATAACGCTTGGCGTCGACGTGCAGCCTGATCGCGTCGAGCACCGCGTCTGGAAACAGGCCGCGCAGGAACGGCAGCGCGAAGTACTGGTGCGTGTCGTCGATGCCGCGCAGCGTCGGCGTCTCGCCCTGGTGGTTGAGCAGGTGGCCGAGGTCGTGCAGCAGGCACGCGGTGACGAGCGCGTCGCTCGCGTCGCTCTGCTCGGCGAGGTGCGCCGTCTGCAGCGCGTGCTCGAGCTGGGTGACCGGCTCGCCGCTGTACTGCTCGGCGCCGTGGCGCGCGAAGAGCAGCTCGATGTCGGCCAGGCTCAGCATGCCGCGCTCCTCAGCGCGCGCCGTCGTCGGCGGTGCCGAGCGCGGCGAACTGCGACTGCCGGATCCGCGTCGCGGTGAGCGCGCCTGCCGATTCGAGGATCGGGTAGGCGACGCCGCAGATGTGGGAGTTGATCCGCTTCAGGTCGCTGATCAGGTCGAGGTGCAGCGAGCTCGTCTCGATGCTCTGCGCCGTGTTGTCGCGCAGCCGCGCGATGTGGTTGGCGGCGTACTCGTGCTCGAGGTCGCGGAAATGCGCCTTCTCCTCGAGCAGCCGCTTGGCGTCGCGCACGTGGCCGTCGAGGAAGACGCTCATCGCCAGGCGCAGGTTGGCGAGCAGCCGCTCGTGCAGGTGCACGATCTCGGCCATGCCGGCCTCGGAGAAGCTGCGCGACTTCTTGACCAGCTTGTCCTCGATGTCCTGGAGGACGCGCTCGATGATGTCGCCGATCTGCTCCATGTTGATCGTGAACGAGACGATGTCGGTCCAGCGCCGGCTTTCCTCTTTGGAGAGCGCCTCGCCCGAGATCTGCGTCAGGTAGAACTTGATCGCCGAGTAGAGCTCGTCGACGGTGTCGTCGAGCTGGCGCAGCTGCCCGGACAGCACCATGTCGTTGTTG
>DATIDZ010000371.1:0-5062 GCA_035456045.1 Caldimonas sp. | reverse complement strand
AGCGTCGCGCCGTCGGCCCGGCGCTCGAAGCTCGCCTCGAGCGAGCCGCCGAGCGGCAACGGCCGATAGCGCGCCGGCGAGCTCACGTCTTCTTCACCTTCGCGGCGCGGCCTTCGAGGAAGGCGCGGACGCGGCTCTTGGCCGCCTCGTCGCCCGAGGCGATCGCCGCCATCAGCGACTCGACGAAGAGGCCCTCGTCCTGCGCCATGTCGGCGATGCGCGGCAGCGCGTGCATGACCGCGAAATTGGAAAGCGGCGCGTTGACGGCGATCCGCTCGGCGAGCGCAAACGCCTTGGCCAGCCCCTGCCCCGCCTCGACGACGTACTGCGAGACACCGATCGCGAAGCCTTCCTGCGCGTCGTAGACGCGGCCGGTCAGCATCATGTCGGTCATCCGCGCGACGCCGATGAGGCGCGGGATGCGCGCCGAGCCGCCGCCGCCGACGAAGAGGCCGCGCTGGCCTTCGGGCAGGCCGTAGAACGCGCTCGCCTCGGCGACGCGAACGTGGCACGACGCGGCCAGCTCGAGGCCGCCGCCGACGACGGCGCCATGCAGCACGGCGACCACCGGCACCTTGCCGAACTGGATCTGCTCGAACGCGGCGTGCCACGAGCGCGAATGGAAGATGCCCTCGGCGACGCTGCGCTCGGTGACCTCGGCGAGGTCGAGGCCGGCGCAGAAATGATCGCCTTCGCCGCTCAGGACGACCGCGCGCGTCGACTCCGGCAGGTTGACGAATGCCGTATGCAGCTGCGCCACCAGGGCGTCGCTGACGGCATTGCGCTTGGCGGGCCGGTTCAAGCGTACGTGCAGCACGGGCCCGCGCGACTCGATCCGCAGCAGGTCGAGCGACTGCAACGCTGGGGGCGGCGAACCGCCGCCGTGCGGGTCAGAAGAGGTCATCGGTCGATCGTAGTTAAGGCGCTTGCGACGTCGCCTAGGGACTTCCCTTCGGGCAACGCAGGCGCGGGACGAGCCGCCGCGGCAGCTCAGGGTATTTACCGAAATTAAAGGTTAACAGTCGAAACTACATTGAACAAGCCCCGGGTCGCCCGAGCGGCGCCGCAGCCCCTCAAAGGAGACGAACATGACCATCGCAACGCTTCGCATCGCGGGGGCCTCGGCACTCGGCGTCGCTGTCCTTCTGGCCGCCTGCGGCGGCGGCGGCGACGACAACGTCGCCGCCGTTCCGCAGCTCGCCGCCGCCAGCGGCGCCAGCCTGACGTCGTGCACCGACCTGACGACGCGCGCCACCTACGCGAACACGACCTTCACCGCCGCCAGCGCGGTCGCGTCCGGAACGCTCGTCGTCGCCGGCAACGCGGTGCCGGCCCACTGCCAGCTGACCGGCCGCATGTTCGACCGCGTCAGCACGGTCGACGGCAAGAGTTACGCGATCGGCTTCGAGATGCGCCTGCCGAACGCGTGGAACGGCCGCTTCTTCTACCAGGCGAACGGCGGCACCGACGGCAGCGTCGGCACGGCGACCGGTCCGGCGGACGGGGGGCCGACCCTGACCCATGCTCTGGCGATGGGCTTTGCCGTGATCAGTTCCGACGCGGGCCACAACGGCGCGCAGAACCCGACCTTCGGCATCGACCCGCAGGCCCGGCTCGACTACGGCTACCAGGCGGTCGCCAAGCTCACGCCGATGGCCAAGACGGTGATCCAGACCGCCTACGGCAAGGGCCCCGACCGCTCCTACATCGGCGGCTGCTCGAACGGCGGCCGCCACACCCTCGTCGCCGCCGCGCGCTACGGGGACCAGTACGACGGCTTCCTGGCGGGCGACCCCGGCTGGCGCCTGCCGCTCGCGGCGACGGCCAACATCGCCGGCTACCAGACGTACCTCGGCCTGGCGACGACGGCAGGCAATGCATCGACCGGCTTCACGACCGCCGAACGCCAGCTCGTGTCGAACGCGGTCCTCGGCAAGTGCGACGCGCTCGACGGCGCGACCGACGGCCTGATCCAGGACACCAAGGCGTGCCAGGCAGCCTTCGACCTCAACCGCGACGTCGCGACCTGCCCCGGCGCGCGCGACGGCACCTGCCTGAGCGCCGCCCAGAAGACCGGCATCGCCAAGCTCTTCTCGGGCGCGACGACGTCGACCGGCACCAAGATCTACTCGAGCTGGCCGTACGACAACGGCCTGGCGACGGGCGGCTGGTCGTTCTGGAAGTTCACGGTCCCGTCGATCCTCGACTCGGGCGCCGTCGGCTTCATCTGGCAAGTGCCGCCCGCCGATCCTGCGACCTTCAACGGGCCGACCTTCGCCGCGACCAGCAACATCGACACGCTCTACGCCAACATCCAGGCGACCAACGCCACCTATACCGAGAACTCGCTCTCGTTCATGACGCCGCCGCATCCGGCCGATCTCTCGTTGCTGAAGGGCCGCGGCGCGAAGCTCATGATCTACCACGGCACCGCCGACCCGATCTTCTCGAGCGACGACAGCGTGGCGTTCTACGAAGGCCTGGCCGCGAGCAACGGCGGCAACGCCACCGACTTCGCGCGGCTCTACCTCATTCCCGGAATGAACCACTGCAGCGGCGGCCCCGCGACCGACCAGTTCGACATGCTCACGCCGCTCGTCAACTGGGTCGAGCACGGCGTCGCGCCCGACAGCGTCGTGGCGAGCGCCCGCGGTGCCAGCAATCCGGCGGGCGCCAACGCTGACGTGCCCGCCACTTGGTCGCCGAATCGGACGCGTCCGCTCTGCACCTATCCCAAGGTCGCTCGCTACGCCGGCAGCGGCAGCCTCGACCTGGCGAGCAGCTTCACGTGCCAGTGACGCGCGGCGCCGGCCGCAGATGAGGTCCCGGGGTCCGCCGCGCCCGCTTGGGCGCCGGCGGACGTCCTTGCAGCTTCGCGCCGGCCCCTACACTGCGGTGCAAGCCCGCTGCCCCGGTTCGTTGCGATCGATGCCGAGAACCTCTCCCGCTTCCAAGCCCCATCGCAGCAGCGATGCGGGGGCTGGCCACCGCGACTCGCGCTTCCCGGGCGGGCTCGACCACGGCCCGATGCAGAAGCTGCTCGGCTACAACCTGGCGCAGGCGGCGATCCCGAGCCTGAAGATCTTCGTCAAGCGGATCGGCGAGCCGTTCCAGCTGCGCCGGCTCGACTTCACCATCCTGATGCTGGTCGCGGCCAACCCGGGCGTCACCCAGCGCCAGATCTCGCTGGCGCTCGACGTCTCCGCGCCGCGCCTGACGCTCGTCTTCGACAAGCTCGAGGAACGCGATCTCATCACCCGCACGCGCAGCGAGGATGACCGGCGCAAGCAGTACATCGCCCTCACCCGCAAGGGCGCCGCGCTCGTCAAGAAGGCGGATCACATCGCCGATGGCATGGAGAAGGAGCTGCTCGGCCACCTCACCGAGGTCGAGCGAGGGGTCCTGTTCCAGCTGCTCGAGAAGGTGGCGATCCACCGGCGCGTCTAGCCCGGTCGCACACTGCTGCGACAGGTCCGCGCTCGCTGCTCCCGGAGGTCTTCATGCACGGCTTCGCTCGTCTCCTCACGCTCTGCGGCGCGCTGGCCGTTCCCGCCGCCGCCCTCGCGCAAACGCCGGCGCCGGCGTGGCCGTCCAAGCCGATGCGAATGATCGTCACCTTCCCGCCCGGCGGCTCGACCGACGCGACGGTGCGGATCGTCGCGCCCAAGCTCGGCGAGCGGCTCGGCCAGCAGGTCGTCATCGACAACCGGCCCGGCGCCGGCGGCAACATCGGCCTGGCGGCGCTCGCCAAGTCGGATCCCGACGGCTACACGATCGGCGTCGGCGCGGCCGGCGGCCTCGCCGCCAACGCCGCGCTCTATCCGAGGATGCCGTTCGACGCGCAGAAGGACTTCGTGCCGATCTCGCTCCTCGCGCACATCCCGTTCGTGCTCGTCGTGCCGCCGGCGTCGCCGATCAGGAGCGTCGCCGACCTGATCGCGCAGGCCCGGGCCGAGCCCGGGAAGATCGCGGTCGGCCACGGCGGCAACGGCACCGCCATGCACCTGTCGGTGCAGCTCTTCAAGCTGATGGCCGGCGTCGACCTCACCGAGATCGCCTACAAGGGATCGGGGCCGGTCGCGCTCGACGTCATCGGCGGCCAGGTGCCCGCCGGCATGCTCGACCTGCCGTCGGTGCTGCAGCAGATCAAGGGCGGCAAGGTGCGCGCGCTCGCGGTCACCGGCAGCACGCGCCTGCCCCAGCTGCCCGACGTGCCGACGCTCGCCGAGGCCGGCGTCCCGGGCTACGAGTCGACCGGCTGGTTCGGCGTCGTCGCGCCGGCCGCGACGCCGGCCGCCGTCGTCGCGCGACTGCAGAACGAGATGCGCGCCGTCCTGAGCGATCCCGACGTCATCGCCGGCGCGCGCGCCGCGGGCGTCGAGCTCAGCCCGACCACCTCCGCCGAGTTCGGCCGGTTCATCGCCAGCGAGACGGTGAAATGGGCCGACGTCATCAAGCGCTCCGGCACCAGGCTCGAGTGACTTCGCAGACACCGCGAGCGGCGACGCGAGCATGAGCACGGTCGATGCCGAGGTGGCGATCGTCGGCGCCGGGCCGGTCGGCCTGACGCTGGCGATCGACCTCGCCACCCGCGGCCACAGCGTCGTCGTGCTCGAGACGCGGGCGCGCGGCGAGCCGCCGAACGTGAAGTGCAACCACGTCGCGGCGCGGACGATGGAGCAGTTCCGCCGCCTCGGCCTCGCCGCCGACGTGCGCGGCGCCGGACTGCCGGCGGACTACCCGAACGACGTCGCCTTTCGCACGTCGGTCACCGGCATCGAGCTGGCGCGCATCCACATCCCTGCGCGCGCGACGCGCTACAGCGACAAGACGGGGCCCGACGGCTGGTGGCCGACCGCCGAGCCGCCGCACCGCATCAACCAGATCTACCTCGAGCCGATCCTGTTCGCGCATGCCGAGGCCCGGGCCGGGGTGAAGATCCGCAACCGGTGCGAGGCGACCGGCTTCGTCCAGGACGAATCGGGCGTGACGATCACTGCCCGCTTCCTCGACGACGGCGCCGAGACCACCCTGCGCGCGCGATACCTGATCGGCTGCGACG
>DATIDZ010000370.1:0-5363 GCA_035456045.1 Caldimonas sp. | reverse complement strand
GACGCGCGACAGGTCGTACGTGTCGGCGCTGTAGAACAGGCGATGGAAGAGCGCCTCGACGGCGTCTTCGGTCGGCGGCTCGCCCGGCCGCATCATGCGGTAGATGGCGACGCGTGCCGCGAGCTGGTCGGCGGTCTCGTCGGAGGCGAGGGTCTGGGAGATGTACGCGCCCTCGTCGAGCTCGTTGGTGTAGAGAGCGGGGATTTCCTTGACGCCCGCCTGGCGCAGCTTCTTGAGCAGCGACTCGGTCAGCTCGTCGTTCGCCTTGGCGAGGATCTCGCCGGTCTCGGCGTCGACGACGTTGCGGGCGAGCATGCGGCCGACCACGTAGTCCTCGGGCACCGAGATGAACTTGGTTTCCGACGACTCGATCGCGCGCACATGGCGCGCCGTGATCCGCTTGTCCTTCTCGACGATGACCTTGCCGTCCTTGTCGGTGATGTCGAAGCGGGCGATCTCGCCGCGCAGGCGGTCGGCGACGAACTCGAGCTGCGCGCCCGAGTCCATCAGACGGAAGTTGTCGAAGACGAAGAAGTTGGCGAGGATCGCCTCGGGGTTGAGGCCGATCGCCTTGAGCAGGATCGTCACCGGCATCTTGCGGCGGCGGTCGACGCGGAAGTACAGGATGTCCTTCGGGTCGAACTCGAAGTCGAGCCACGAGCCGCGGTAGGGAATGATCCGGGCGCTGAACAGGAGCTTGCCGCTCGAGTGGGTCTTGCCCTTGTCGTGCTCGAAGAAGACGCCAGGCGAGCGGTGCAGCTGGGAGACGATGACCCGCTCGGTGCCGTTGACGATGAACGAGCCGTAGTCGGTCATGAGCGGCACTTCGCCCATGTAGACCTCCTGCTCCTTGATCTCCTTGACCGTCTTGGCCTGCGCCGACTCGCGGTCGTAGATGATCATCTGCAGCTTGGCGCGCACGGCGGCGGCGTACGTCAGGCCGCGCTGCTGGCACTCGCGCGTGTCGAACGCGGGCTTGGCCATGTTGAACTCGATGAACTTCATCTCGACGAACCCGTTGTGCGAGACGATCGGGAACGCGGAGAGGAACGCCGCTTGCAGCCCTTCGGGCTTGCGCTTCTGCGGTGGAACGTCCTTTTGCAGGAAGGCGACGTACGAGTCCTTCTGCATCGTCAGCAGATAGGGCACGCTGAGAACGCTCTCACGCTTGCCGAAGCTCTTGCGGATGCGCTTCTTCTCGGTGTAGGAATAGGGGATTGCTTGCTGCGCCATGAACACTCCGTTCAGGTTGCCCCGCTGGCCTAGCGGGACGGACCCACGAACACGCGGCCGGCCGGGCTGCGCACTCGCGAAGGCGACTGTCTTTCGAGCCTTGCGCTCGAAGCTTGGTGGCAGGCCACTACCTGCCGCTGGCGGACAACCCCGGCGTTGCACCGGAGCCCGACCAAACCCGTTCCTTGCAGTCGGATCAAGGAACTTTCTTTAGCGAAAACACTTGGAAGAACCCTCGATTGTCGGTCGGGGCGCTTTCAGGTGCTTTCGAAAGGCCATCGGCCCTTCGGAAAGCGCGAAAGGCCGGGCGCCGGCATCCGGCTCCCAGCCCGTCGCAGGGGATCAATTACTTCAGTTCCGCCTTGGCGCCCGCTTCCTCGAGCTTCTTCTTGCCGGCTTCGGCGTCGGCCTTGGCCATCGCTTCCTTGACGGGCTTCGGCGCGCCGTCGACCAGGTCCTTGGCTTCCTTCAGGCCCAGGCCCGTCAGCTCGCGGACCGCCTTGATGACGGAGACCTTGTTGGCGCCGATCTCGGTGAGCATGAGCGTGAACTCGGTCTGCTCTTCGACGGCCGCCGCCGCGGCACCGCCGCCACCGCCGCCGCCGCCCGGCGCGGCCATCGCCGCGGCGGACACGCCGAACTTCTCCTCGATCGCCTTGACCAGGTCGTTGAGCTCCATCACCGACATGCTGTCGAGGGCGGAGATGAATGCGTCTTTATCGAATGCCATGGTGTATTCCAGTTCTGCTAAATGGTTGCTGTTGCTGTTCGTTCAAGCGGCGGCGGGCGCGGCCTCGGCGGCAGGTGCCGCTTCGGCCGGGGCCTCTGCGCCGCCGCCGCGCTTCTCGGCGACCATCGCCAGCACGCGGGCGATCCGCGCGATCGGCGACTGCATCAGGCCGAGCAACTGCGAGAGCAGCACTTCCTTCGACGGGATCGAGGCGAGCGACTGCACGCCTTTCGCGTCGAGCGCCTTGCCGGCATAGGCTCCGGCCTTGAGGATCAGCTTGTCGTTGGTCTTGGCGAAGTCGGAAACGACCTTCGCCGCGGCCACCGCGTCCTCCGAAAAACCGTAGATCAGGGGGCCGACCATGCTGGCCGACGCCACCTCGAACGGCGTTCCGGCGACGGCGCGGCGAGCGAGCGTGTTCTTCAGCACGTGAAGATAGACGCCCTTCTCGCGCGCGATCTTGCGCAACGCATTCAGGTGTTCGACGGTCATGCCACGGTACTCGGCCAGGGCGAGCGTCTGCGAGCGGGCCACCTGGGCCGCCACGTCCGTCACCACGGTCTGTTTCTCGTTGCGATTGAGACTCAAGAGTCCCTCCTTTCGTCATGCGTCACGGCCCGGGAGCCGCAGCGCATCGGTTCAGCGACCAGTCGAACAGGAACGAGTTCCTCTTCGGCGGGACCGCCATCTGCGCTGGCCATTAAGCAGCTCGCGAAAGCTGCACCAGCGGTCTTCGATGGCCCGCGCCTGCCGGTTTCCCGACGGGCGCGGCCCACCATCTCGTGCTCAGGCCGCTTGCGCGTTCTGGGCGTTGATCGATGCGATGTCGACGCGGGCGCCCACGCCCATGGTCGACGACACCGCGACTTTTCTCAGGTAGATGCCCTTGCTCGACGCCGGCTTGGACTTGTTCAGCGCCTCGATCAGCGCGCGCAGGTTGGCGACGAGCTTGTCGTCGTCGAACGAGCGGCGGCCGATCGTCGCGTGGACGATGCCGGCCTTGTCGACGCGGAACTGGACCTGGCCGGCCTTGGCGTTGCGAACCGCCTGCGCGACGTCGGGCGTGACCGTGCCGACCTTCGGGTTCGGCATCAGCCCGCGCGGGCCGAGGATCTGGCCGAGCGTGCCGACGACGCGCATCGTGTCGGGCGAGGCGATGACGACGTCGAAGTCCATCTTGCCGGCCTTGATCTCGGCGGCGAGGTCGTCCATGCCGACGAGGTCGGCGCCGGCGGCGCGCGCTTCCTCGGCCTTGGCGCCCTGCGCGAAGACGGCGACGCGCTTGGTCTTGCCGGTGCCCGACGGCATCACGACCGCGCCGCGAACGACCTGGTCGGACTTCTTGGCGTCGATGCCGAGCTGGACGGCGACGTCGATCGACTCGTCGAACTTCGCGGTGGCGCACTCCTTGACGAGCGCGAGCGCGTTGTCGAGCGGATAGAGCTTGGTGCTGTCGACCTTGCCGGCGATCGCCTTCTGGCGCTTGGTCAGCTTGCCCTGGCCCTTGGTGTTGTCAGTAGCCATGGTCAGACCACTCCTTCCACGGTGATGCCCATCGAGCGGGCCGTGCCGGCGACGGTGCGCACGGCGGCCTCGAGGTCAGCGCCCGTCAGGTCGCGCTGCTTGGCCTTGGCGATCTCCTCGACCTGGCCGCGCGTGAGCTTGCCGACCTTGTCGAGGTGCGGCTTGGACGAGCCCTTCTCGAGCTTCAGGATCTTCTTGATCAGGACCGACGCCGGCGGCGTCTTGAGGATGAACGTGAACGACTTGTCCGCGTAGGCGGTGATCACGACGGGCAGGACGAGGCCCGGCTCCATGCTCTGCGTCTGGGCGTTGAACGCCTTGCAGAACTCCATGATGTTGAGGCCGCGCTGGCCGAGCGCGGGGCCGATCGGCGGCGACGGGTTCGCCTTGCCGGCCGGGACTTGCAGCTTGATGTAGCCGACGACTTTCTTTGCCATGACTGGCTCCTTGTTTCGAGTTCAAGCGCCTTGCAGGGCGAACCTGCTCGGCTCCTCGTTCGCCGCCCGGACAAGCAACAGCGGGAGACGCCGGGTGGCGCCCGTCTCCCGCCGACGGATCAGACTTTGGCTCTCGCCGGCGTGCGCTGAGCTTTGCTCATCACACCTTCTCGACCTGCGCGAAGTCGAGCTCGACCGGGGTCGCCCGGCCGAAGATCGTGACCGCGACGCGGACCTTCGACTTGTCGTAGTTGACGTCCTCGACCGAGCCGTTGAAATCGGTGAACGGGCCTTCCTTGATGCGGACCATCTCGCCGACTTCCCACTGCACCTTCGGGCGGGGCTTCTCGACGCCTTCCTGCATCTGCGAGACGATCTTGAGCACCTCGGCCTCGGAGATCGGCGAGGGGCGCGTCTTGGCGCCGCCGACGAAGCCGGTGACCTTGCTCGTGTGCTTGACGAGGTGCCAGGTGTCGTCGCCCATCTCCATCTCGACCAGCACGTAGCCGGGGAAGAAGCGCCGCTCGCTGACCGACTTCTTGCCGTTCTTGAGCTCGACGACCTCTTCCATCGGCACCAGGATGCGGCCGAACTTCTCCTTCATCTCCGAGCGGTCGATCCGCTCGCGGAGATTGCGCTCGACCGCCTTCTCCATGCCCGAATACGCGTGCACGACGTACCAGCGCTTGCCGGGGCTCGGGGCAAACGATTCGGGGGTCACGGCGGCTTCGCTCGTTGCAGTCACTTGGGGTGCTCCTTAGCGCTTCCAGCCGAGAATGAGGTCATACAGCAGCCACTCGAGCGTCTTGTCGGTGAGCCACAGGAAGAGCGCCATGACGACGACGAAGGCGAACACGTAGCCGGTCATCTGCAGCGCTTCTTTGCGCGTCGGCCAGACGACCTTCTTGACCTCGCGCACCGAATCCTGGCCGTAGGCGATGAGCTGCTTGCCGGGCTCGGAGGTGAAGAAGGTCACCGCGGCGAGGACCATCAGCACGAGCAGCGCGGCGACGCGCAACCACAGGTCCTGCTTGCCGAGCATGTAGAACGCGACGACGGCGGCGACGACCAGCGCGCCGGCGACGGCGAGCTTGGCCTTGTCGGCGCCGGTCGAGACTGTCTCGACGGAAGGTGAAGTGGGATTCGCCATGGTTATCGGTGACGGACGGCGCCTTGCGGCGCACGCCTCTGGAGTTCTCTTGCTATGCGGTGGCAGGGGCGGAGGGCATCGAACCCCCAACCTCTGGTTTTGGAGACCAGCGCTCTGCCAATTGAGCTACACCCCTGCTGTCGATCACTCCAGAATCTTCGCCACGACCCCGGCGCCGACGGTTCTGCCGCCTTCACGGATGGCGAAGCGCAGACCTTCTTCCATGGCGATGGGGTTGATGAGCTTGACGGTGATGCTGACGTTGTCGCCCGGCATGACCATCTCCTTG
>DATIDZ010000369.1:0-5991 GCA_035456045.1 Caldimonas sp. | reverse complement strand
GTCGACGGGCCGAAGCGCTCCATGCTCGCGGCGTTGCGCAACTCGCGCGTCAACGCCGACGACGTGCACTACCTCAACGCGCACGGCACCTCCACGCCGCTCGGGGACGTCAACGAGACCAACGCCATCAAGCTCGCCTTCGGCGATCACGCCAAGCGGCTGGTCGTCAACTCGACCAAGTCGATGACCGGGCACCTGCTCGGCGGCGCCGGCGGCATCGAGTCGGTGTTCACGGTCATGGCGCTGCGCGATCAGGTCTCGCCGCCCACGATCAACATCTTCAACCAGGATCCCGAGTGCGATCTCGACTACTGCGCCAACGAGGCGCGGCCGATGAAGATCGAGCACGCGGTGAAGAACAACTTCGGATTCGGCGGGACCAACGGCACCCTCGTCTTCAAGCGGGCCTGAGCGCTCGCGACGGCGCAAGCCATGCGCGAGAGCGTGTACTTCGAGGTGAGGCTGAGGCGTTTCGAGGTCTGGCGAGTCGCCGTCTGGCTCGTTGCCGGCGCGGCGATCGCCGCGACGGTCGCCTGGGCCGTCGCCATGTGGAAGTCGCAGCCGGAATCGGGCCGTGCGATCGTCTTGGTCGTCGCCGCTGTCCTGTCCTCGGCGACGGTCGGCCTGGCGCTGTCGCTGGCTCGCGTCGAAGGCGGCGTCCTCACCTGCGCCGACGGCGCGTGGGCGTTCGTCTCCGATGCCGGCGGGCGGCGCACGGGGACGCTCGAGGTGGCGATGGACCTCGGCGCGTTCCTGCTGCTTCGGCTCGTCTCGCGGCGACGGACGAGCGCCTGGCTGCCAGTCCAGCGCCGCGGCATGGAGGCGCAGTGGCACGGCTTGCGCTGCGCGGTATATTCGCCGCCGCCCGTGGCCCCCGTCGCGGCGTCGCTGCCTGCACTCCCCGCCGAATGAACGCTCCCGACGCCGACGCGCCGCTCGTCGAGCGCGTCAAGCAAGGCGACGTCAAGGCTTTCGAGATGCTGGTGGTCAAGTACCAGCGCAGAATCGAACGGCTGATCGGTCGAATGGTCCGCGACGTCGACCTCGTGCCCGACATCGCGCAGGAGACCTTCATCCGCGCCTACCGGGCCTTGCCGCAGTTCCGCGGCGACAGCGCCTTCTATACCTGGCTCTACCGGATCGCCGTCAACACGGCCAAGAAGTCCCTGATGGAGCTCAAACGAGACCCGCTCGTCACCGAATCCGCCCGTGCCGGCCGGGACGAGGACGACGACAATCCGAGGAGAGAGAACGAGCCGAGCGATGCCGCCACGCCGGACGCAGTCCTGGCGAGCAAGCAAATTGCGTCGGCGGTGAACTTTGCCGTCGAAGCGTTGTCCGAAGATTTGAGGCAGGCGATCACGCTGCGCGAGATCGAGGGCCTGAGCTACGAGGAAATCGCCGAACTGATGAATTGCCCCATCGGAACGGTCCGGTCACGGATCTTCAGGGCGCGGGAGGCGATCGCCGCGCGCCTCCGCCCCCTGCTCGACACGCGCGAGGGCGACCGGTGGTGACGTCCCACGGTGCGGAGAGACGACCTTTTGGCAATGGATGTGGAGAATTGGAATGACGATGGACGGATTTGACGACTCGGGAAGAGAGCGCTTGTCGGCGCTGGCCGACGGCGAAGTCGACTCGTCTGCCTTGGCCGCGTCTTGTGCTGCGTTCCAGAACGATGGCCGGGTTCGAGCGGACTGGCACGCCTGGCACCTGATCGGTGACGTGCTTCGCTCCGAAGACCTCGCTTCCGATCCTCGCCATGATCGCGCCTTCTACGCCAAGGTCCGCTCGCGGTTGGAAGCCGAGCCGGTCGTGCTGGCGCCGATGCCGCGCCTGTCGGAAGCGAGGGCTCCGGCCCTCTCGGCGCGACGGCGTTCAAGCCGGTGGACCGCGGCGGGCGCGGTCGCGGCGGGCGTCGTCATGGTCGTGGGCACCTTCGCCATCGTCCGGCCCGACCCGTCGTTGCCGACGGCCAGGATCGCGCAAGCCGACACGCAGGCTGCGATGACCGGTCCGGCTCTCGCGTCTGCGACGGATACAGACGCGCAGCCGATCGCCATCGTTGCCGACAGCAAGCTCATCCGCGACGCCCAGCTCGAGCGCTACCTCGAGGCTCACCAGCAGTTCGCGGGCACGTCGGCCCTCGGCGTGCCGTCCGCGTTCCTGCGTAGCGCGACGGTCGATTCCGCGGCGCGTTGACGCGCGTCCGCGCCGTGCTGCTTCGAGTTGCCGCTGTCCTGACCTTCGCCTGCGCCGGGTTGGCGCAGGCCGCGCCCGGCTGCAGCCAGGTCGCTGTCGCCGTGTCGCCGACGGCGCCGAGCGAGATGCGCGCCTGGCTGCTGCGCATCCACGACGCCGCCAGCCGCCACAACTTCCAGGGCACCTTCGTCGTCAGCGGCGGGGGAAATGTGGCGAGCGCGCGCATCGCCCATTTCTGCGATGGGCCCAACCAGTACGAGCGGATCGAGTCGCTCGACGGCAGGCAGCGCCGCGTCTATCGGCACAACGACGTCGTCCACACCGTCTGGCCGGCGAACCACGTGGCGATGATCGAGCAGCGCGGCATGCTCAGCTCGTTCCCGGCGCTGCTCCAGGCTGGCGACGACGGCATCGCCGACTGGTACGACGTTCGGCCCGAGGGCAGCGAGCGCGTCGCCGGGCACGAGGCCAACGTGCTTGCCATTCGGGCGCGCGATGGGCTTCGCTACGGCTACCGGCTGTGGGCAGATCGTGCGTCCGGCCTGCTGCTGCGCGCCGAGGTGATCGGCGAGCGCGGCGACATCCTCGAGACGTCCGCGTTCTCGGATGTCGTCATCGGCATCCGGGCGCAACCCGAGAGCGTATTGAACGAAATGCGCAGTCTCGAGGGCTATCGCGTCGTCCGCCCGGTCCTCACGCCGACGCGTCTGGAAGCAGAAGGCTGGGCGATGCGCCAGCTGGCGCCCGGGTTTCGCCCGGTGAGCTGCGTCAGCCGACAGATCGAGGCGGCGGGCGACGCTGGCAGCGAAGGCACGCCGCCGCCCGTCATCCAGAGCATCTACTCCGACGGGCTGACCTACGTGTCGGTCTTCATCGAGCCGTTCCGTCCGGCGCGCCACGCCAAGCCCATGTTCGCGTCCATCGGGGCGACCTCGACGCTGTCGCAGCGACACGGCGACTGGTGGGTGACGATCATCGGCGACACGCCCCCGGCAACCCTGAAAATGTTTGCCGCAGCGCTGGAGCGAAGAAAGCCCTAGCCTTCGGTCTGGCGCGCCCAACCTGCTCGCGCCCGCCCGCCCATCGTCCAGACCGACCCACCGCCATGCGCCTTCTGCTCCGCCTGCCTGTTCATCGCGTCGCCTTCGCAGCGCTCGCCTTGTCGTTCAGCCTGCTCGCGTCCCTCGCACCCACGCCGGTCCTGGCGCAGGGCCTCCCCGACTTCACCGAACTGGTGGAAAAGGTCGGCCCGGCCGTCGTCAACATCCGGACCACGGAGCGCGGGCGGATGGCTCGAGGCGGCCCGGGCAACGAGCAGGACGACGAGATGGCCGAGCTGTTTCGACGCTTCTTCGGCGTCCCGGGCCAGCCGAACCGGCCCAATCCTCGCGGCGGGCCCCAGCAGCCGCCGGAGGGCGAGCCGCAGCAGCGCGGCGTCGGCTCGGGCTTCATCCTGAACGCCGATGGATACGTCATGACGAACGCCCACGTCGTCGAAGGCGCCGACGAGGTGATCGTCACGCTCGCCGACAAGCGCGAGTTCAAGGCGAAGACGATCGGCGCCGACAAGCGCTCCGACGTCGCCCTGGTCAAGATCGAGGCCAGCGGCCTGCCGACAGTGCGGCTCGGCGATGTCTCCAAGCTCAAGGTCGGCGAGTGGGTGATCGCGATCGGCTCGCCCTTCGGGCTCGAGAGCACGGTCACGGCTGGCATCGTCAGCGCCAAGTCGCGCGACACCGGCGACCTGTTGCCGCTGATCCAGACCGACGTCGCGATCAACCCCGGCAACTCCGGAGGACCGCTCATCAACATGCGCGGCGAAGTCGTCGGCATCAACTCGCAGATCTACAGCCGCTCGGGGGGCTACATGGGGATTTCGTTCGCGATCCCGATCGACGAGGCGACCCGCGTGTCGGAGCAGCTGCGGGTCGGCGGTCGCGTGATCCGCGGCCGGATCGGCGTCGTCATCGCGCGCCTGACGCGCGAGGTGGCCGAGTCGATCGGCCTCGGCAAGCCGGTGGGCGCGCTCGTGCAGTCGGTGGAAGCGGGCGGCCCGGCCGAGAAAGCCGGCGTCGAGCCGGGCGACGTGATCACCAAGGTCGACGGCCGCACGGTGGAAACGTCGGTCGAGTTGCCGCGGATCGTCGGCAGCATCAAGCCGGGGACCAAGGCGACGCTGCAGGTGTTTCGCCGCGGCACCAGTCGCGATCTCAGCGTCGTCGTCGCCGAGTACGAGCCGGAGCGTGTCGTCGCGCGCAAGGCGCCCGAGCGCGACAACGCGAAGCCCCCCACCGTGAGCAGCATCGGCGTCGCCGTGTCCGACCTGACCGATGCGCAGAAGCGCGAGCTCAAGATCAAGAACGGCGTCAGGGTGGAAAGCGTCGAGGGCGCGGCTGCGCGCGCGGGGATCCGCGAGAGCGACGTGATCCTCAGCATCGACAACGTCGAAGTGACGACCGCCAAGCAGTTCGAGACGGTGATCGCCAAGCTCGACAAGGCCAAGCCGGTCACCATGCTGATCCGCCAGGGCGAGGTCGCCCGATTCGTGATCGTCAAACCGGTCAAGCAATAGTTGTGAGCGCTCGCAAACTAAGGCCGACTTGCTCGGCCCGACTGTTTTTCGAGTGCTTCTATTAGAGGGTTCGGGGTCGAGCGGGGAGCGGTCCGGGACCTCGCCAAATTGCCCCCAGGGAGTCCACAGCCCTTTGTGGATAATCTGTGGATAGAATTCGTGTTGGCACGCTGCAACGCAGAGAAATCAAGCCTTGGCGCGGCTTGCGCCCGGGGTGTTTTGACTACAATGAAGTCCCAACAAGCAGTTGCCATACGTTTTGTTGGAAGGCGCGTCATCGATTCGACGTGCCTTTTTTTTGGCCTCGCGCGGCGCGTTGGCCGACCCTGAAATCGCACCGCCGAGCGACGTCCAAACGTCGACATCGGGCCGACCGTTGCTGACGGTCCCCTCTCTTCGCCGTTCGCTGTGAGCATGGATCAGATCCGCAATTTTTCGATCATCGCCCACATCGACCACGGCAAGTCGACGCTCGCCGACCGCCTGATTCAGCGCTGCGGCGGTCTTTCCGATCGCGAGATGGAAGCGCAGGTTCTCGACTCGATGGACATCGAGCGGGAGCGCGGCATCACCATCAAGGCGCAAACCGCGGCGTTGCAATACCTCGCGAAGGACGGCCGCACCTACCAGCTGAACCTGATCGACACGCCCGGGCACGTCGACTTCTCGTACGAGGTCAGCCGATCGCTGTCGGCGTGCGAGGGCGCGCTTCTCGTCGTCGACGCCAGCCAGGGCGTCGAGGCGCAGACCGTGGCCAACTGCTACACCGCGCTGGACCTCGGCGTCGAGGTGGTGCCCGTCCTCAACAAGATGGACCTGCCGCAGGCCGATCCGGATCGGGCGCGCGCCGAGATCGAGGACGTGATCGGGATCGATGCCGACGACGCGATCCCTTGCAGCGCCAAGACGGGCGAGGGGATCGACGAGATCCTCGAGGCGGTCGTGCACCGCATGCCGGCGCCGCGGGGAAAGCCGGAGGCGCCCCTGCGGGCCATGATCATCGACTCCTGGTTCGACAACTACGTCGGCGTCGTCATGCTGGTGCGCGTCGTCGACGGCCAGCTCCTGCGCGGGGAGCGGATCCGGATGATGGCCAGCGACGCCGTCTACGGGGCCGACCAGCTCGGCGTCTTCACGCCCAAGTCGGTCGCGCGAGACAAGCTCGTGGCGGGCGAGGTCGGCTTCCTGATCGCCGGCATCAAGGAGCTGCAGGCGGC
>DATIDZ010000368.1:0-5083 GCA_035456045.1 Caldimonas sp. | reverse complement strand
GTGAACTTGACCGCGTTGTGGAGCAGGTTGACGAGCACCTGGCGCAGGCGCATCGGGTCGCCGACGACCCGCTCGGGCAGGCGCCTCGAGATGTTGCTGCTCAGGGCGATCGGCTTGCCCCGTGCGGTCGTCGCCATCAGGTCGACCGCCTCGTGGACGAGTGCGCGCAGGTCGAAGCTGGTCGCCTGGAGCGAGAGCTTGCTCGCCTCGATCCGCGACAGGTCGAGAACGTCGTCGATCAGCGCGAGCAGCGCGGTCGCCGACTGGTTGGCGGTCTCGGCGAGATGGCGCTGGACGGCGTCGAGCCGCGTTTCGAGCAGGAGCTCGGTGGTGCCGAGCACGCCGTTCATCGGCGTGCGGATCTCGTGGCTGATCGTCGCCAGGAACTGCGCCTTGGCGACGTTGGCCTGCTCGGCGCGCCGGCCGGCCTCCTCGAGATCGCGCGCCTGCACCTCGAGGACGCGCTTCTGCTGCTCGAGGCTGTCGACGAGCTCGCGGGCGGTGTGCATCGCCTGGTGGACCCGCGTCCGCAGCCGCTCGGAGACGAGGCCGGTGAACGCCAGGTAGATGCCGAGCAGGTACATCGTGGCCGCGATCGTCATCCGGTCGGGCCACAACGCCTCGGCGGGCCAATACCGCCACACCCAGCACGAGTAGGCGAGGTAGGCGCCGAGCACGACGTGGTTGAAGTAGATCGCGCGGCGAAACCCGTAGCCGACCTGGTCGGCGACGCGCACCAGCAGCAGGCAGGCGAAGAACAGGTGGGCCTGCTCGAGGTGACGGAGGTTGGGCAGCCAGACGAGCAGGTCGAGGTGCAGGAAGACGAGGCCGAGGTCGAGCCGGCCGGTCCGGCCGTACCAGGTGCGCAGCGCCCACCAGCTCAGCGCCGCGTAGGCGGCGTTGAGGCCGACGAGCAGCGCCAGCGGGGTCCGGTCGGTGCCGGCGCCGAGGCGCACGTCCTGCATGAACGCGATGACGCACAGGATCGCGAAGCCGGCCGCGCGAACCGCGGGGAGCTGGACCGTGTGGACGCGGCGCGCTCCCGCCGCCCGCCGCTGTGCGAGCAAGTCGGCATCGAGCGTGAAGGTCGCTTCGGTGTCGAGCGCCGGATCGGAATGCGCCAACGGGATCGGTCGTTCGGGGGCTGGACCGATTCTGGGTGGCGCGAGCGGGCAACGTATCTGTAAGGTCTGCCAGTGAGCCGCGGTGCCGGTCAGCGGTCTTCCCGCGGGCGCGGCTCGACGCGCCGGCGCTCGCCGATCCGCCGTGCATACACGCCCATGATCTCGCGGTAGAGCGCGTCGCCCAGCACCTGGTCTTCGTTGCCGGCGTCGATGTTGGGGTTGTCGTTGACCTCGATGAGGTAGCAGCGGTCGTCGACCTCCTTGAGGTCGACGCCGTAGAGGCCCCGGCCGATCAGGTTGGCCGCGCGCACGGCGGTGCCGACGACGATCTCCGGGGCCTCGCCGATCGCGCAGGCGACGGTCTCGCCCTCGACGGTTTCCCGGCCCGGCTCGATCCGGTTCACCTTCCAGTGCCCCGGCGCCATGAAGTACTTGCAGGCGAAGAGCGGCCGGCGGTCGAAGACGCCGATCCGCCAGTCGAACCCGGTCGGCAGCCACTCCTGCGCGATCAGCAACTCGGAGATCGCGAAGAACTTGTTGGCCTGGCTCTCGAGCTGGTCCTCGGCCTCGATCTTGAGCACGTCGAGGCCGAATCCGCTGTCGGGGAGCTTCAGCACGCACGGCAGGCCGAGCGTCGGCACCACCTGGTCGAGGTTCTCGCGGTGGACGACCATCGTCTTCGGCTCAGGGATCCGGTGCCGGCTCATCAGCTCGCGCAGGAAGACCTTGTTCGTGCACTTGAGGATCGAGTCCGGATCGTCGACCACCGGCATGCCGAGCGATTCGGCGCGGCGCGCGAACTCGTAGGTGTAGCCGGCGACGTCGGTGCCGGCGCGGATCAGCAGGCCGTCGTAGTCGGCGAGCCGCTCGAGCGCGTCGGGGCCGATCACTTCGGCCGCCAGACCGACGGCAGGCGCCACCTCGACGAAGCGCTGGATCGCCGCCTCGTTCGACGGCTTGTGCTCCTCCCGCGGGTCCCAGAGCAGCGCCACCTTCGGCTTGGCGCCGCCGGCGCGCACGCCGCCGGGACGCTCGCTCTGGGCGACGAACGCCTTGGCCGCGTCGAGCAGGATCGCGCGATGCTGCGCCGGCACGTCGGCGACGCCGATCGCTGCGATCTTCTCGAGCGCCCAGCGCCCGTCGCCGCGTCGGAAGTGCGCGCGCAGCAGCGGCGCCTTGGCGGTCGCGAACAGCTGCTGCGCGAGGGCCTGGTGCAGGTCGGCGGGGTCGCGGCCGAAGTAGGCGTCGAGCTCGAAGCGCTCGCTCGCGTCGTGGTGGAGCGTCTCTTCGATGAGGGCGTCGAGCGCGGCGGCCACCGCGTGGACGTGCTCGTCCGACTTGAGGTCCTCGATCGTCTTGACGTCGGGCAGCGGCCGCTGCCCGCGCGCCTCGGCGAGCAGCGAGACGTAGTAGCCGCGGCCCTGGTAGCGGTCCGACCGGCACAGGTTGACGACCTGCTCGTCGGCGCTCATCCCGGTGGCACTGTCGGCCAGGTACTCGCGCGCGGTGACGACGCGCGACCCCCCAAGCTCGAACGGCCAGTCCTGCTTGCGGTCGATGACGAAGACGATCTTCACGGTCGGCAAGTCCGTTCGGCGCCGCGCCCGGCGCGAGTTCGACGCCGAATCTTGGCCGCCGCGAGGCGCCGTGGCAGTCGGAGACGGTCGACAAGCCACGTCAGCCGACGACGCGCTGACCGCGTGAGCGCCAGGTGAAGGCGCCGCGCGGATGCGCGCCGTCGACCGCAGGGAACGTGGCTTGCCGGTGCTTCGCATGACGAGCCACAGCGAGACGCGCGCCGGCCCGGGCGACGACGACGACGGCCCGGGGGTCGGACCCGACGGCGAAGAGCCGCGCTACGAGCCGGCCGACGCCGAGCCCGACTCCGACGACGACTTCGAAGGCGACGACGGCGGACGGGAGAGCGTCGAGTCGGTCCCCGAAGACGACGACTGAGACGCGCCGTGGGCGTTCGGCCGACGACGACCGAGACGCGCCATCGAGCGTTCAGCGGCGACGACCGAGACGCGCCCCTTGCGCGTTCAGCCGCAGCGCTTCAACCGGCGTCGTCGATCGCGAAGGCGATGGTCGCGATGTCGGCATCGCGGAGGGCGGCGCCTTCGGCGTGCAGTCGCTCGAAGGTCGCGTCGTCGAGTGCGCGGCGGGCCAGCGCCTGGGCGCGCGTCGTCGCCGCGGTCTCGTTCTGCTCGCGCGCCTCGTCGCGCGCCGCGTAGAGCGCCTCCGAGTACGCGGCCAGCCTGACCGCGGCGCGCGGCCGACCTTGCAGCGCGCAGAGCAGCGCCAGGTAGGAGGCGGCGGCGTGCTGCAGGTCGAACACGGCGGCCCTCGACCACGCCGCTTGCGCGACGGGCACGGCCGCGACCGCGTCGTCCTGCGCGAGCAGCGCGGCGAGCAGGTTGATGCGCGCGAACGCGAGGCTGTATTCGTGGCGCGAGCCGAGCAGCGAGTCGATGAGCTCGCGGCCGAGCCGCGCCGCGGCGCCCGCATTGCCGGCGGCGATTTCGGTGTCGATCAGGTTGCCCATGGCGATGTCGGCACGGCTGCCTCGCTCACGGTCGAGCGCCAGGAGACGGCGCCCGCGCTGCAACGAGTCGACGACGTCGCCGCTCATGCGAGCGAACCACTGGGCCGCCTCCGCGCCCCAGATCAGGCGCTGCGCCGGCCAGGAGGGATCTTCGAGGGCGCGCAGCTCGTCGAGCAGCGCGCGTGCCTCGGCGAGGTCGCCGCCCTGGGCCGCTGCGCTCGCTGCCCGGCAGAGCGCGTGGTAGAGCACGAAACGGTCGCTCGCCGCCGCGTCGCGCTGCCGCGCCAGCGCGAGCGCCCGCTCGGCCGCCTGGCGGCCGCGCGCCTTCTGCGAATCGGCGAGGACGCAGCTGAGCTCGATCCAGGTCCGCAAGCGCAGCTCCTCCGGGAGCGACGCGCTCATGCGAGCCTCGCACGCATCGGCCAGCGCGATGCGCTCGACGTGCAGTGACGGCGGCAGCGAGCGCAGCACCGTCGCGGCGATGCGCAGCTCGAGCGTCGCGTCGCCGGCGGCGCGGGCCCAGCGCAGGGCGTCGCGCGCGTTGTCCAGGTCGGCCGCGCGCGCGCTCAGCCAGTCGTCGACGCCGACGCGACCGCTGAAGTACTCGTCGTAGGCCGCGTCGGACATCGCCGCCATGGCCAGCGCATGGCGCTTCTGCAGCGCCGGCTGCTCGCCCGCTGCGACGAGTCGCTCCAGCGCGTACGCACGCGGTGTCTCGAGCAACCGATAGCGCGGCTCGCCGGCGTCGTCGTCCCCGCTCAGCAAGGTCACCAGCGACCGGTCGACCAGCGTGTCGAGCGCGTCGAGCACGCCCCAGACGTCGAGCGCTGCGTCGTCGGCGTCGACCAGCACGTGCTGGATCAGCTCGAGCGACGCGCTGCCTGCCATCACGGCAAGGCGTCGGAAGACGCGGCGCTCGCGTTCGTCGAGGAGCTCGTGGCTCCACTCGAGGGCCGAGCGCAACGTCTGCTGGCGCGCCGGCGCCGCGCGGTTGCGGCTCGCGGTCAGCATGTCGAGACGCTGCTGCATCGACGACAGCAGCCGCTTCGCTCCGAGCATCGGCGCGCGCGCCGCCGCGAGCTCGATGGCCAGCGGCAGGCCGTCGAGGGCACGACACGTCTCGATCACCGCCGGCGCATTGGCGTCGGTGAGCGCGAATCGCTGGTCAACGGCGCGGGCGCGCTCGACGAACAGCGCGACCGCCCCGAAGCGCAGCGCCTCCTGAGCCGAGACGGCGGCGTCCGGCACGGCAAGCGCGCCGATGCGCACCACCTGCTCCGGCGCCACTCGCAACGGCGCCTGGGTCGTCACCAGCAGGCGCAGGCGCGGCGCCGCATCGTGCAGCGCCTGGCAGAGATGCGCGACGTCGGCGAGGACGTGCTCGGCGTTGTCGAGCGCCAGCAACAGGGTCAGC
>DATIDZ010000367.1:0-17488 GCA_035456045.1 Caldimonas sp. | reverse complement strand
TGCCAGGTGTGGTCCTCGCACTCCTTCTCGAAGCCGCGGTGCAGGTAGCCGCAGTGGACGTCGGTGCGCAGGACGCGCTCGCCGTCGAGCTCGGCGATGATCTGCACCGTGCCGTGCGTCGCCGGATGCGACGGGCCGATGTTGACGATGACCGAGCCTTCGTCCGGCGCGTCGAAGATCGAGCGGACCGGGTTCGGGAACGAGGTGGGCGCGTCCACGGGCGGCTCAGTCGCGGTACGGCACGAGCGGCTGCTCGCGCTGCTTGGGGTAGTCCTTGCGCAGCGGATGGCCGACGAAGCCTTCGTAGAGCAGGATCGGCCGCAGGTCGAAGTTGCCGCGGAAGGCGATGCCGTACATGTCGTGGCATTCGCGCTCCATGAACGCCGACGAGCCGTACAGCGCGGCGAGCGAGTCGACGACCGGATCGTCGGCGGAGACGCGCGTCTTGAGGCGGACCCGCACCTTGTGCGCGGTCGAGTAGAGGTGGTGCACGACCTCGAACCGAAGCGCGTCGCTCGGCCAGTCGACCGCGGTGACGTCGAGCAGGACGTCGAAGCCGAAGTCGTCGCGCAGCCGGCGAACCGTCGATGCGAGCTCGCTCGGCGCGAGCAGGAAGACGTAGCAGCCGTGCGAGACGGTCGCCGCGCCGGCGGCGGGGACGAGCTCCCGCTGCAGCGTCTCGAGGTCGCGGGCCGCTGCCATGTTCAGAACCTGTCCGTGACGACGGGATGGCGCGAGCGTGCGATCTTGTCCTGCAGCTGCATGATCCCGTCGATCACCATTTCCGGCCGAGGTGGGCAGCCGGGGACGTAGACGTCGACCGGAATGACCTTGTCGATGCCCTGCAGCGCGGCGTAGTTCTGGTAGAAGCCGCCGCTCGATGCGCAGACGCCGAAGGCCATCACCCACTTCGGCTCGCACATCTGCTCCCAGACCTTGAGCAGCACGGGCGCCTGCTTGTGCGTGACGGTGCCGACGACCATCAGGAGGTCGGCCTGGCGCGGCGAGAAGCGCGGCAGCGCGGCGCCGAAGCGATCGGTGTCGTAGGGCGACGCGCTCACCGCCATGAACTCCATCGCGCAGCACGCGGTGACGAACGGGTACGGGAAGAGCGAGAACTTGCGCGCCCAGCCGATCAGCTCGTCCTTGCGCGTCGTGAGGTACTCGAACGCGCCGTCCTTGGCGCGCGGCGCGGTCGCCGCCGCGGCGGGCAGCAGCGGAGCGATCGGAATGGTGCGCGCGTCCATGGCTACTGGGTCATGCCTTCGAGCAGCCGCGCCTTGTAGACGTACAGGAGCAGGAGGACGAGCAGGCCGACGAACAGCAGGAACGTCGACAGCATGAATCCCGTCAGGGGTTGCGCACCGAGCGCGAGCACGAACAGGAACACCGTCTCGAGGTCGAACAGGACGAAGATGACCGCGAGCGCGTAGTACTTGATCGGCACCGCCTTGACGTTGAGCGTGCTGACCGGCGTGGCGCCGCACTCGAACGGCTCGAGCTTGGTCGCCGACGGCTGCGACTTCGGACCGAGCGCTGCGTTCATCGCCAGCGTGATGGCGACGAACGAGAGGATCGCCATCAGGTACAGCAGGAAGATGACGTAGGGGTTCACATGGGCACGTCGTAGCTCGATGCCCGCAAGGCTAGCGACCGCCCTTCTCGTCGGCTTGCGGTATATCAACCGCGAACGAAAGGGGGCGCCGGTCGCGCGTTTTCCCGAATGCGCGCGGCCGCGCGCCGCGCGCTCAGAACCGGTAGCGCAGCGCCACGCGGAGCACGTTCACCGAATAGTTCGGCGACAGCGCGCCGAGGGTGAGCAGGTTCGGGACCGTCCCCGGCGCGATGCCGTCGAGCCGCCAATCCGTCGAGTCGTAGTGCTCGTAGTGGTAGCTGCCGGTGATCGAGAGGTTGTCCTTCAGGCTGTACGTGCCGTAGAGCTTGAACGCCTCGAGCCTCGTCTTCGCGGTCGGGAAGGGCGGCGCCGCGAGGACGTTGTCGACCGAGACGTCGCTGTGCGAGCGCGAGATCGTGAAGTCGGCGCCGATGTCGAGCTTGTTCGGGATGGCGATGTGCTTGACGCCGACCCCCAGCACGTCGAACGTGTCCTTCATGCGGCCGGTCCAGTCGGGCGTGGAGAACGCCTCGCTGCCGTTCTGCTGCGAGCGGACCTGCTGGGTCTGCAGGTACGCGCGGCCCTGGGTCTGCTCGCTGAAGACGGTCGCGAGCTCGACGGCGATGTTGGTGGTGCGCGCCGAGGTGAGGCCGACCGACGACTTGCTGTAGTCGTCGTCGGCATAGTCGGCCGAGACGCCGAGCGAGATCTTGTCGTTGATCGCGTAATCGAGCCGACCCTCGATCATGTTGCGCTGCCGGTCGGCGAGGTAGAACTTGCGCAGCAGCGGGTTTTCCGGATAGCCGAACCACGTCGCCGTGCCGTAGGTCGAGTTGTCGCGCCACGAATACGCGTACTTGAGCCAGGTCGACAGCTTCTCGGTCGGCTGCAGCGCGACCTTGCCCCACAGCGTCATCTCGCGCGTGGTCACGACCTCCTGGTACGTGCGCTCGCGCATGTCGTACTCGGCGCCGCCCGTGAGCCGCGTGTTGTTGGGCAGGCCGCCGCCGTAGTCGCCGATGAGCTTGAAGCGGTCGAGCGTGAAGCTGAACGGCGTGTTGCTCTGCGCGGTGCCGACGACCATGTCGGTGATGACGCTCGGATAGCTGCGCACCGGGGTCTTGTTCTGGCGGCTGTCGCGCTCGTAGCTGCCGGTCAGGCGCAGGCCCTGCATCGGCGTCGCCGTCATCTTGACGTTGGCGTTGAACGTGTCGATCTTCCCGTCGAGCGAGCTGGCGGGCATCGCCGGCACGGTCGGCGCGAGAACGGCGTTCACCGTCGGCGCGAGGAAGCTGTCGTTCTGCGTCATCTGGCCGTACGCGACCTCGCCGCTGACGCGGATCGTCGGCGAGAGGTCGTAGCCCGCCGTGCCGCGGAGTTGCTGGAACTGGTTGTCAGGCGCCACGCCGAGCTGGCCGGTGGTCGCGCCGGCCACGACCGGGAAGAACGGGTTCGACCACGACACCCCGGTCTCGTCGTTGCGGAAGGACGAGAACAGGTAGCCCACCGTCGCCTGCAGCTTCTTGGTCGCGTAGGCGACCGTGAGCTCCGCGCCGTCGGTCTTCTCGTTGACCGGCGCGACGAATTGCGAGGCGGTGGAGAAGAACGATCCCGACACGGGCCGGGTGCCGTTGCGCTCGTCGTGGCGCAGGCTGAGGTTGGCGCTCCAGCCGTCTTCGCCGATCCAGTTGCCGCCGAGGTCGAGGCGCTTGTACTTGAAGCCGATGTCGATCGGTTGCAGCGTGCTGGCGAGCGGCATGCCGGCGGTGTCGGCGGCCGGAAAGCCCGGCGGCAGCGTCAGGAGGCTGCCGCCGATGCCGAGGAACGGGGTCATCGCTCCCTCGGTCAGGTGACGAGGGATCTCGGCGTAGCCGACGTTGAGCGAATAGCGGCCTTCGCGTCCCGCCTGGCCGTAGAGCCGACGGCTGTCGAGGCCGAGGTCGGCGCCCCACAGGTCGGCGAAGTAGCCGTTCTCGCCGCGATGGCTGATGTTGCCGCCGAGCTCGAGGAACGCGCCCTTCTGGTCGAGACCGGTGTAGTCGCCGAACTTCGGCGACGAGTCGCTGACGTAGCCGACGCCTCCATCGACGCTGCCCGTGGTTCCCTTCGGGTACGGGCACGCGGTGCATTTCCATTGCGACGTGTCGACCTGCGCCGAAGCGCTGGCGGCCGCGCCGAGCACGCCGAGCGCGGCGAGCAGGTGAAGGGAGCTGAAGATTCTCATCTCGCATCCAGTCCGGTCATGTCGAGCGGCCCCGCGTGAGCGCGACCGTCAACGCATCAGCTTGGCTCCTGCCGGGTGATTGCTGCCATGGACCCGCGAGTGGCAGTTGGTGCAGCCGCCCGCGACCAGATAGATCGACCCGCCGGCGCTGCCGCCGGGCAACGACTGGCTCGTCCGTGCGACCGAGGGGTGGTCGGCGGGCGCATGGCATTGCTGGCACAGCAGCGGCGGCGTCTTGGTGAGAAGCGCGCTGCGCACCGACCCGTGCGCCGTGTGGCAGAGCGAGCAGTCCTCGGCGACGGGCGCGTGCTCCCAGAGCAGCGGTCCGCGCTTGTCGGCGTGGCAGGTGTGGCAGGTCTGGTTCAGCGTCGGCTTGTTCAGCATCGCCGTCGTCGTCGAGCCGTGCGGACTGTGGCAGTCGCTGCAGCTCATCTGCCCGAAGCGCACCGGGTGCGACGACGGCTTCTGGAAATCGCCGCGCTTTTGCTGGTGGCAGCTGAAGCACACGTCGGACTCGGTGGCCTTCACGAGCACGGGATCGCGGTCCTGGTGGATCCGGTGGCAGTCGCCGCACGCGACGTTGTTGCGCTCGTGCGTGCTGGCATGCCAGCCGATCCTGGAGCCCGCCTGGTGGCAGCCCAGGCACGTCTGGTTGCGCTCCTGCACCGTCTGCGACGAGCTCGCCTTGAGGCTGTTGATCGATTGCGGGTTCTTGCTCGCCGCGTGACGCGCGCCGGGACCGTGGCACGCTTCGCACTGCAATCCGCCGGGGCCGAACGGCGCGCGCTTGTCCATCCGGTGCGCGTGCTTGCCCTTGAAGATCGCGGCGCCGGAATAGCCGGGCGTCACGTCGTCGTGGCACTCGAGGCAGGTGTCCGCGCCCTTGTCGGTGTACTGCTCGCGGGGAGGCAGCGGCGCCTTGGGCTTGGCCGGTGCGCTCGCGGCATCGCCGGCAGCCGGAGCGCTCGAGGCGGGGCCGGCGGTGGCCGGCTTGGCCGCGCCCGCCGCCGGCTGCGCCGACACGCCGGCGCAGGCGAGCACGCTCGCGACTGCGAGCAGGATGCGAAGGCGTCTCATGAGGGCGGCCATCTACGGCCTGCCCTTCGACACCGTCGGCGGCAAGGCGACGACGAGTCGCCGGATCGACAGGAAGGGACCGACAGGGATCGCGTCCTTCGTCACGAGTTGCGTCTTCGTGAGGTACGGGCGATGCGCGATGATCCGGTCCGCCTCGGCGGCGCCGATCCCGGGCAGCGTCATCAGCTCCTTGCGGCTCGCGCGGTTGAGGTCGACGTAGTGCTCGACCGGCGCGGGACCCTTGCGCGGCATCGCCGTGGCCGGCGCCTCGACCGAGACATGTGACGCCGGCGCGCCGGCGCGAAGGTCGGAGGGCGTGGCGGTGCCCGACGGATCCGGAGCGGCGATGGCCGGCAACGCCAGCACCGCCGCGCACAACGCACCGGTCAACTGCCTCATCCCTCGGATCCTCCTGCGGTCGATCGAGCCGCCCGCTCCCGGGACGGAGGCCGATCTTGGTGTCGGCGCTCCATCCGTTCAGCTCCGCCGGCGATCAGCGGTTCTTCGAGTGCATGACCGCGATGTCTGCGGTCCTGCCGGTGCCGTGGCACACCAGGCACGTCTCGTTGCTCGCCTGGTTGGCCGAGCTGCGCGGCCCGTAGAACGTGCCGGTGTTGCTCTTGAAGTGCGAGATGGCGTTGGTCGAGTCGTGGCAGGCAGAGCATACCGCCACGGTCGGCGACATCACGAGCGTCGTCGGAGCGGCCTCGGTGCTCACGCCGGTCGCGTTGTTGATCGAGAAGCCGCTGCCGTAGTTCGTGCCCAGCGCCGCGTTGTACGGCGGCTGGATGTACGGGGAGTTCGAGAACGCTGCGCTGTAGCTGCCCGTGCCCACCGTGCGCAGGAGTCGAGTGCCGAGCGCGGCGGACGGCGTGACGCTGTAGTCGAACGTGCCCGGCAGGTGGCAGGTCTGGCAGTCGTTGAGGATGCCGGGATAGGTGACGTCCCAGAAGCCCTCGTAGTCCGCCTTGGACAGGCTGTTCGCTGGCGTTCCCGGGAGCTGCGTCGCATGCCACACGTAGTCCTGCGTCCGCTTGGCCGAGCCGTGGATCGCGTGCACGAACGCCGTGGAATCGGCCGACCATCCACTGCTCGTCTTGGCCGGGTTGTGGCACCACGAGCAGGTCGTCGCGTCGTTGCGCTGGCCGGCGTGGAACGCGTCTTCGGTGAAGGTCCCGAGCTCCTGGTGGCAGGCGTTGCAGCGCTTGTCCTCGACGATCGCGCGCCGGCCGGTGTAGTTGGTGGCGACCTTCTGGGTATTCGGCGCGATGACGATCAGCCCGCCCTGCTTGTTCGTCTGCCCCGCCGCTGTGGCAGCGGTCACCGGGTAGCCGGCGACGTTCGTCTGCGTCAGCGGCTGCGTGCTCGTCGCGTTGTACGAGTAGCCCATGCCGCCCGTCAGCATCACGGCGTTGTCGGGGACGATCACGCCGGTGAGCGTCACCTTGTAGTAGCCCGGATTCGCGGCGTCGGGGCCGAACGTGCCGGCACCCGTGCCGGTTGCCGTGCCGTTCCAGATGTTGCGCAGGTAGCCACCGGCGGCGGCGTTGAAGTCCGCGGGCACGGTGATGCCATCCTGGGGGACCGCCCACACGAACTGCGCGCTCGGCGCGCCCATGAAGTTGTCCCACATCTCCTTCTGGCCGGTCGCCGGATTGACGGCGGCGGTGGCGAAGTCGTTGATCGCAACGGCGGTGCCGTTCTGCAGCCAGCGGAAGACCATGACCGGGTGCTTGCTGGCGTCGCGCGAGACGCTCTTGACGTCCCACGTCACCGCGATGGCGCCCGGTGGCAGCCGCCCGACCGAGCCGCCGGAAGCGATCCACGCGGAATTCGTGTTCGCGTTCGTGCCGCCCGCGAGCAGCGCGTTGTTGGGGTTCGGCGGGGTGACAGGAAGGTGGTTCAGGTCGATGTCGGTGCCGAGCGCGTTGCTCGCGTTGTGGCACGCGGTGCACTGCGAATCGTCGGCCTGCGGGCCGCCGGCGTGGGCGAGCCCGGTGTTGTTGATGTTCGACGTCTTCAGGCCGGCGGCCTTGTCGCCGAGCGTGACGCCCTGGCCGGTGGCGAAGTTGATGCCGTCGTGACAGGCGCCGCAGGCGAGCTTGCTCGGCACCTTCTTCCAGTTGTCGCCGTCTTTGGTCTTGGTCGAGAGGGTGCTCTTGCTCGACGCGTCGTGGCACGAGGTGCAGTTGCGCACGTCCTGCGGATACGTCGTCTCGTTGAGCAGCACGCCGGCGAAGTTGTACTTCTGGTGGACGAGCAGCGGCCCCAGGTGCTTCTTGTGGATCAGGTTGGGCAGGTTGCCGATCGCGCGTCCGTCGACGATCCGCGTGTCGGAGGTCGTGAACGTGCGGATGGCACCGTCGGAGGTGTAGGTCGCCTCGACCTGGCCGTAGCGGCGCTGGTCGGTGTGGCACACCGCGCAGTACTGGACGTTGTTGCGGCTGCCGCCGTGGAAGCCCGCCGAATCCTCGTCCTCGCTGAGGCCGGGGATGCCACCGAGCTTGCGGTGGCACGTTTCGCAGTTCGCGTTGGCGGCGATGTCGCGCGAGGTGTCGTTCGCGGTGACCTTCGCTCCCGTGGCGGGGATGAAGTCATAGATCGCGTTGACCGGATGCCGCATCGGCTCGGCCGCGACGCTCGAGGTCGCGCCGGTCGGCGTGTTGCTGCCGGTGCCCGGGGCGTTGCCCGAGAGCGCGATCGTGACGCGGTGGGTCAGGGTGGGCGCGTAGGTGAGGTCACCCAGGTCGGCCACCTTGTTGTTCGGATTCGCCGCAGCGGCCGATGCGGCCATCGCCGCCACCTGGGCGCTGATCGTCGTGACGTCGCGGTAGAAGGTGTACCTGTAGGTGCCGTCGCGGTTGTCGACCAGCGTGCCGGTGTTGTCCGTGCTCGGCCGGTTCGGCGCTGCCGCCGACGTCGTGCTCGGCACGGTGGTGACGATGTAGCTCACCCACTTGCTCGGCGATCCGCCGGTGGCGGGGACCAGCTTGGCGAGCGCGAACGACAGGTTCGTGTAGCCGGCGACGGTGGCCGTGGAGCTCTTGCTCGTGTTGCCGAGGCCGACGACCGGGCGGCCGAAACCGTCGATGACGCTGAACGTGACGACCGGCGGGCTGGCGATCGTGACGCTCGTGATCGTGACCGTGGGCTCCAAATTGGCCCACTCTTCGGCGCCGGTCTTGATGGCGTCGACGTTGGTCAGCGCGTTGCTGGGGACGTTGACCGCGCCTGCCACGCCGGGGAGCCCAGGCGCGCCGGGAGGGCCCGCAGGGCCGGTGTCGCCGGTCGCGCCCGGAGGGCCGGCAGGGCCGGCGGGGCCGGAGTCACCGCCGCAAGCGGCGAGCGATGCCGCGAGCACCGCGGCGAAAGTGAGGGCGACCCAACGCGAAGTCCGTTCCTTGCTCATCGCCATCCTCTTTTGCCCGGGGGCATCACGGAACACGACCCCACCCTCGGTGGCCGCCGCTCGTGCGAGGCAGTGTAGGAGCGCCTGCCGCGCAAGCGAGTTGATCTGAATCAGAACTCTGCGCGAAATCGCAACGACGCGAACCCCGATGAAAACCCCGATGGCCGAGCTTGCGGTCGTGCGTCAGACGACCACGGCGTCCGTCACTTCGACGCCTCGGCGGCCTTGGCAGCGTCCTTGGGCTCTTCGGGTTCCTTGTGCGCGACGCCGGTATGGCAGTCGATGCACGTCGCCTTGCCGGCAGCGAACTTCTTGTGCTGCTTGACCGCGTCCTCCGATTGCTTCTTGGCGTCCATCGCCTGCGGGTCGTGGCAGGTGCGGCAGTTGGCGGAGTTGTCGGCGCGCATCTCTTCCCAGACGATGTTGGCGAGACGCCAGCGCTCCTTGTCGAACTTCTCCTGTGTCGCGATCGTGCCGCGCAGCTCGGCGAGCGCGTCGGTGGCGCCGGCCTTGGCCTTGTAGAACAGCTTGGCGGGATACGAATGCGGCACGTGGCAGTCGGTGCACGCGGCGCGCACGCCGACGCGGTTCGCGTAGTGCGGCGAGAGCTTGTGCTCGGGGTAGACGAACTTCTCGTGCGAGTGGCAGGTGGTGCCGCAGAACTCGGTCGTGCCGGTGACCGCCATCGCCACCTGCGTGCCGATGACGGACGTCGCGCCGACGACGAGCCCCACGAACACCAGCGCGAAGATCGACCAGCGCGCGGACGGCGAGAACAGCCAGCGCATCGCCCTGCGGATGGGGCCCGGAGGCTTTGCGTCGGCCATTCGGCTCTCCTCGCGCTACTTCGACGAGAGGACGACGGCGACCACCGCCTTCAGGTCGGCGTCGCTGGCGGTGACCTTCTTGTGATCCTCGGAGCCGCCGGTCTTCAGCATGTTGACCAGTTTGGCCTCGGCGCCGGCGTCGCCCTTGTATTTCTGCGCGACCGATGCCCAGGAGGGGCCCTTCTTGGTCGTGGTCGCCGTGTGGCAGCTGCCGCACTTCTCCTTCGAGATGATGTCCTCGGCCGGGCCGGCTAGCGCGCTGCCGGCGAAGGCGACGGAAGCCACTGCCGCGGCGAACGTGAACTGGAACTTCGTCATGTCGGTTTCCTCAGGGTCGGATCGAGTGGTTTTTTGACATGGGTCAGAGCGGACCAACTGCCCCGGGCGCAAGGTTGCGATAGATCGGGCAGTTTGTCCATTCGCAAAATCGCCGGCCTGCGCCAGATCAAGCGAGACAATGATTCATGCAAATCCGCCGTTCGGTGCTCGTCCCGTATCCCGCCGAGCGCATGTTCGACGTGATCGAGCAAGCCGAGGCGTACCCGCAGTTCCTCCCTTGGTGCGTCGGCGCCGAGATCCTCGAGCGCAGCGACGAGTGGGTCGCCGGCCGCCTCCATTTCTCGTACCTGCAGATCAAGTTCTCGTTCAGCACCCGCAATGCGAAGCGCCGCCCCGAGTGGCTGGCCGTGCGCCAGGTCGACGGCCCGTTCCGCCGCTTCGACGGCGACTGGCGCCTGACGCCGATCGCCGATCTGGGCTGCAAGGTCGAATTCGACGTCACCTACGAGATTTCCGACGGGCTGCTCGACCAGCTCGCCAAGCCGGCTGTCGAGCTCGTCTCGCGGTCGATGATGGACGCGTTCGTGAAGCGCGCCGAACACCTTTGATGGAGCAGTCATGAACGCAATAGACACCGCCCTCCGCGACGCCGTCGGCGCCTGTCCTCTCGCTGTCGGGATGTCGCCCGCGCAGATCGACGTTCTCGCCGACGCCATCGAGCTGCACCGCTTCGCCGGCGGCGACGTGCTGGCGCGCCAGGGCGACATCGACGATCGCCTGGTCGTCGTCGTCGACGGCACGCTCGACGTGATCCGCAATCCCGGCACGCCGGGAGAAAGCGTGCTCGCGACGCTGCACGCCGGCGATCTCGCCCACGAGCTCGGCTTCCTCGACGGCACGCCGCGCTACGCGACGCTGGTCGCGACCGGCCCCGCGCGGGTCCTGATGCTCGAGCGCGCCAGCCTCGAGCAGCTGCTCGACGTCGAGCCGCGCGTCGTCTACGCCGTGATGTGCGCGATCGTCCGCGCGGTGCATCGCCTCCAGACCCGGCTGTCGATGCAGGCCACGGAGCTGACCAACTACGTCACCAAGCAGCACGGCCGCTACTAGCGGCAGCCCTGGCGCCTCACGCGAGCAGGATGGCGACGCAGAGGAGGGCGGAGAACAGCACCTGGAAGCGCGCGGTGTGGGCGAGCACCGGATTGAACGCCGGGCCCGGCGTCTCGCGCCAGAACCGCCGCACCAGCCCGATCGCCGCGGGCAGCGCGAGCAGCGGCACGAGCAGGGTGAGGCCGATGCGCGTCTGCAGCCCGAGCACGGGCAGGAGCGCGAACGGCGCGAGCACCAGCACCGCGTACTGCCAGCGGGTGAACTCGCGGCCGAGGCACACCGCCAGCGTCCGCTTGCCGACGATGCGGTCCGGATCGAGGTCGCGGTAGTTGTTGACGACGAGGACGGCCGCGGCCGGCAGGCCGACCATCGTCGCAGCGACGAGCACGCCGGCGCTGACGGCGAGCGTCTGCAGGTAGTAGGTGCCGGTGACGGCGACCAGGCCGAAGAACAACCAGACGACGAAGTCGCCGAACGGCGTGTACGAGATCGGCCGCGGGCCGCCGGAATACGCCATCGCGGCCGCCGCCGAGGCGATGCCGGCGACCAGGATCGGCCAGCCGCCATGCCAGGCGAGCACGAGGCCGATCGCGGTCGCGACGAGGAAGCAGGCGCGCGAGGCGCTGCGCACCTGGCCGGGCGTGAGCAGGCCGAGGGCAGTGGCGCGCGGCAGGCCGAGCCGGCCGGCGCGGTCGGTGCCTCGCTCGAAGTCGCTGACGTCGTTGTCGAGATTGGTGCCGGTCTGCAGCAAGAGCGCGCCGAGCATCGACAGCACCATGAGCGTCACGTCGATGCGTCCGGTCTCGGCCCAGGCGAGCGCGCAGCCGACGAGCACGGGGTTCACGCCGATCATGAGCGTGTGCGGTCGCGACGCCATCACCCATGCGCGCAACGACCACGAAGAGCCGCGGCGCGGCAGCGCGGGCGCGCGGCTGTCTTGCATCTGCATCCGGTAACCCCTCAATCTCGCAGCGTGCATGGTGCAAGGCGCTGCCGCCCCCGCCGTTGACATAGATCAGCCGATCGTGCTCTCGCGATCATAGAGTCGCCTGCAGGAAGCGCGGCGTGTTTTCTGCGCGCGGGACGCGTCCCCTCCGCCACCGACGGGAGATCGAGCCGATGGGTCCAGCCGCGATCAGCGTGCTGCTGCTGCTGGCCTTTGCCGGCTTCGCGGCGCTGTCCTGGCGCAAGCTCAGGATCGTTGCCGCGCTGCAACCGCAAGCGCGCTTCGACCATCCGCTCGAGCGCCTGCGCACCGTCGTCGTCAACGGCCTGCTGCAGCGCCGCATGGTGAGCCGCGAATGGCGGCCGGGCGCGATGCACGCGGTGATCTTCGTCGGCTTCTGCTCGCTCCTGCTGCGCAAGCTCCAGCTGATCGCGATCGGCTACCGCGAGTCGGCGGCGTTCCCCGATGCGTTCGGCGGCCCTTTCGCCGCCTTCAAGGACGCGATCGAGATCGCCGTCGTCGTCGCCGTGCTGTACGCGCTCTGGCGCCGCTTCGTCGCGCATCCGGCCCGCCTCGAGCGCAACCGGGAGGCGGTGGTCGTCCTCGGCCTGATATTGGCGATCATGGTCACCGACTTCGCCTTCGACGGCTTCCGCTTCGCGCTCCTCTCGGATCGCTTCGCGCCGATCGCCCACGAGCGCTCGTGGGCGTTCGCCGGCGACGCCATCGCCGGGGCGCTCGCGGGACTGTCGCCGGAGGCGCTTCGGGCCGGCTACGCGGTGAGCTACTGGACGCAGATGGCGGTCGTCCTGTCGTTCCTCGTCATCCTGCCGCTCGGCGAGCACTTCCACATCGTCACGGCGCTGCCGACGCTCTACTTCCGGCGCGGCCGATCCGCCAACCGCGTCCCGGCCGTCGACGTCGACAAGCTGATGGAAGCCGAGGACGAGTCGCAGATGCGCGCCGGGGTGCGCAGCGCGCTCGACCTCACGTGGAAGGAGGCGCTCGACGCATTCACCTGCACCGAGTGCGGCCGGTGCAAGGACGCGTGCCCGACCCACCTCACCGGCAAGCCGCTCTCGCTGAAGGCGGTGAACGACAGCGTCAAGCACCACCTGGTCGAGCAGGCCGACCTGATCGTGGCGGGAGATCCCGAGGCGAAGCTGCCGCCGATCGTCGGCCCCGTGATCAGCGAGGAGACGCTCTGGGCCTGCACGACCTGCGGCTACTGCGAGGCGGCGTGCCCGATCGAGCTCGAGCACCTCGACAAGTTCTTCCGCCTGCGCCAGCACCAGGTGATGATCGAGGGCCAGTTCCCGCACGAGCTGAAGCACGTCTTCGAGGCGTACGAGGCCGAGAGCAACCCGTGGGGCCTGCCGGCGAGCGAGCGCGCTGCGTGGGCCGCCGGCCTCGGCGTGCCGATCGTGCGCGAGGCGGCCGACATGGCCGCGCTCGACTGCCTGTTCTACGTCGGCTCGGCGATGTCGTTCGATCCGCGCGGCCAGAAGATCGCGCGCGCCTTCGTCGCCATCCTGCGCCAGGCGGGCGTCCGCTTCGGCATCCTCGGCGCGGGCGAGGGCTCGACCGGAGAGTGCGTGCGCCGCGTCGGCAACGAGGCGCTGTTTCGCCAGCTCGCGGCGGCGCTGTCGGGAACGCTCGGCGAGCTCGGCGTGAAGCGGATCGTCACCTGCGATCCGCACGCGCTCAACTCGCTGCGCAACGAGTACCCGGAATTCGGCACGGCGTTCGAGGTCGTGCACCACACGCAGCTCATCGCCGAGCTGATCGCCGACGGGCGGATCGAGGTCGATGCGTCGCTCGAGCGCGTGATCTACCACGACCCCTGCTACCTCGGCCGCCACAACGGCGAGTACGACGCGCCGCGCGCGATCGTCGCGCGCCTGAGCAGCGACACGCCGCTCGAGTTCCGGCTGACGCGCGAGAAGGCGATGTGCTGCGGCGCCGGCGGCGGACGGATGTGGATCGACGAGACGATCGGCAAGCGGATCAACGTCCTGCGCGTCGAGCAGGCGCTCGAGGCGGCGCCTCGCACCATCGCGACGGCGTGTCCCTACTGCGCGGTGATGGTCGGCGACGGCCTGGGCGCGCTGCAGCCGGACGGCGCGACTCAGTCGCTCGACATCGCCGAGCTCGTCGCCGACGCCATGCGCGTCGCGCCCGCGTCCGCGCCCGCCGGCGCGCCCGTGTCGACGCCCTTGGCGCTGGAGCAGCGGTCGACGAGGTAGAGGATCGAGCGATACGGCACGCCCGCCGCTTCCGACAGCCCGATCTCGCACGTGCGGCTGCTCGACACGCCGGCCGTGCATCCGGCCGGCATCGAATCCTTCAGGTGACGCAGCGCGTGCTCGTTGAGCTCGGGCCGGAGGAAGCCGCGCTCGCCGGCGAAGCCGCAGCACTGCACGGCTTCGTTGGTCACGACCTCGGCGCTGCAGCGGCCGGCGATCGCCAGCAGCTTGTCGACGCTGCCCATCTTGCGGACGCTGCAGACCGGATGCACGGCGACGGCCGCGTCTTCGCGCGTGAGCGCCAGGCGCGGCAGCAGCGTGTCGTGGACGAAGTCGATGCTGTCCTGGATAGCCAGCGATCCGGCGAGCACCTTCTTCATCCGGTAGGCGCACGGACTGGTGTCGAACACGATCGGCCAGCGGCCGCCCTCGCTCGCGTCGCGCAAGGCGGCGGTCAGCTCCGCGGACTTGAGGTCGGCGGCGTCGACGAGTCCCTTGCTCTCGAACGGCTGGCCGCAGCACAGGCCGTCGAGCGCTTGCGGGTAGACGACGTCGAAGCCGCCGCGGCGAAACAGCCGCTCGGCGACCGTCGGCAGCATCTCGATGCCGTCGTCGCCGCGCTGCGGTCCCATGTTGCGCGCCGCGCAACTCGGGAAGTAGACGACGCGCTCGCCGCCGGCCGGCGCGGTGCGACGCGGCACGAAATGGACCGGCCGCGCCAGCGTCGGCGACCATTTCGGCAGGCGGCCGCCCGATGCGGCGCGCAGCCCGTCGAGGCCGGCCTTCATCGCCGTCGTGCCGATCGCGCCGTGCAGCAGGTCGGCGGCGCCGAGGCCGAGGCGCACTCCTGCCGTGAGGCCGCCGTAGCCGCGCGCGGCGACGCCGGCGACCTGCCGCGCCAGCGGGCTCGCGCGGCGTCCGCGCAGTGCCTTGATCAGCAGGCCGGTCTCGATCCCGACCGGGCACGCGGTCGCGCACAGGCCGCACGCCGCACACGTCTCGATGCCGTTGTAGTCGTAGAGCTGCTTCAGCTCCGCCAAGCGCTCGGGCTCGCGCGCATCGGCATCGAGGCGCGCGATCTCGCGCCAGCCGACGATGCGCTGGCGCGGCGACAAGGTCAGCCCGCGCGACGGGCACTTGGGCTCGCAGAAGCCGCACTCGATGCACTTGTCGACGATCGGGTCGGCGGCCGGCAGCGGCTTGAGGTTCTTCAGGTGAACGAGCGGGTCGTCGTTGAGGATCACGCCCGGATTGAGAAGCCGCCGCGGATCGACCAGGTCCTTGATGCGGCGCATCGTCGCCACCGCCTGCGCGCCCCACTCGAGCTCGACGAACGGCGCGACGTTGCGGCCGGTGCCGTGCTCGGCCTTGAGCGAGCCGTCGTACTTGCCGACGACCATCTCGCACATCGCGGCCATGAAGCCGCGGTAGCGCTCGACCTCGGCGGCGCTGCCGAAGTCCTGCGTGAAGACGAAGTGGAGATTGCCCTCGAGCGCGTGCCCGAAGATGATCGCCTCCGGGTAGCCGTGCGCCTGCAGCATCTTCTGCAGGTCCATCGTCGCTTCGGCCAGGCGCTCGATCGGAAAGGCGACGTCCTCGATGATCACCGTCGTTCCGGTCGGCCGCATCGCGCCGACCGCCGGGAACATTCCCTTGCGCACGTTCCACAGCGCGGCGGCCTCGGCCGGGTCGGTCGCGAAGCGCAGCGGCGTCGCGAGCGCGAAGCCGGCGAGCTCGTCGACGATCGCCGCGATCTTGACGGCGAGCGCACCCTCGGTCGCGGCGCGCGTCTCGATCAGCAGCGCGGCGCCGTCGTCGGGCAGCGCGCGCAGGCCGTCGGGCATGCCGGGCTTGGCCTGCACCGAGCGCAGCGAGGCGCGGTCGAGCAGCTCGACCGCCGCGACCGGCGTCGTCTTCAGCCGCGTGACGGCGCTGCACGCGGTCTCGAGGCGGTCGAACAGCACCAGCGCGCTCGCCTTGAACGGGTGCTCCTCGACCGTCGCGTAGGTGATCTCGCTGATGAAGCCGAGCGTGCCCTCGGAGCCGATCATCAGGTGCGCGAGGATGTCGACCGGATCGCTGAAGTCGACGAGCGAATTCAGGCTGTATCCGGTCGTGTTCTTGAGGCGGAACTTGTGGCGGATGCGGTCGGCGAGCGAGGTGTCGTCGCGGGTCGCGCGCGCCAGCTCGGCGAGGCCCTGGGCGAGCTCGGGACGCCGGCGCGCGAAGTCGGCGCGGCTCGCCGGATCGGCCGTGTCGAGCACCGTGCCGTCGGCGAGCACGACGCGCATGGCGGCGAGGGTGTGATAGCTGTTCTGCGCCGTCCCGCAGCACATGCCGCTCGCGTTGTTGGCCGCGATGCCGCCGATCATGGCGGCATCGATCGACGCGGGGTCGGGGCCGATCTTGCGGCCGAACGGCGCCAGCCGGCGATTGGCGACTGCGCCGATCACGCCGGGCTGCAGTGCGATCGTGCGCGCGTCGTCGGCGACGCGGACGCCGCGCCAGCCGTCGCCGAGCATCACCAGCACCGAGTCGGTCACGGCCTGGCCCGAGAGGCTCGTTCCCGCGGCGCGAAAGGTCACCGGTGTGCCCAGGCGCGAACAGCAGGCGAGGACGCGGCGCAGCTCGCCTTCGTCGTCGACCACGACGACCAACTTGGGCACGAGGCGGTAGAAGCTCGCATCGGTCCCCCACGCGAGCAGGCGCAGCGGGTCGACCACCAGGCGCTCGGCCGGCAGGAACGTCCCGAGCTCGTGGTGCAGCTGGCGGTAGGGAGGCGGCAGGGTGGCCATGACGAACGCCGCACTCTAGGCAGGCGAGATGCGTCGCGATTGATGCAGATCAGGCGCCGCGTTGGCAATTCGCCGCGGCGAGGCGCATTAAGGGGAAGCCCCTATGCTCGGCCGAATACACTGCGCGCCGTGGCCAGCTCGCGTTCTCCCAGCCTCAATGCGGCGGTGTTCCGGCCGCTTCATGTGGCGTCCTGCAAGGTGCAGTGCTCGAGCTGCAACATGCGAGAGATCTGCCTGCCGGTCGGCCTCTCGCGCGATGAGCTCGAGCAGATCGACCACCGGCTGGTGGCCGTGCGCCGCAAGGTCTCGCGCGGCGAGATGCTGTTTCGCGCCGGCGAGCGCTTCGATTCGCTCTATGCAGTGTGGACCGGCTTCTTCAAGACGGTCATCACCTCGAACCACGGCTACGAACAGGTGACCGGGTTCCAGATGGCCGGCGAGCTGATCGGCCTGAGCGGCATCGACTCCGGGCAGCACGAGGTGGATGCGATCGCGCTCGAGGACTCGCAGGTCTGCGTGATCCCCTTCGGCGAGCTCGAATCGCTCGAGCGCGAGGTGCCGGCGCTCCAGATCCAGTTCCACAAGATGATGAGCCGCGAGATCGCGACCAATCATCAGGTGATGCTGCAGCTTGGCAGCATGCATGCCGAGGAACGCGTCGCTGCGTTCCTGCTCAACCTCACCCACCGCCTGCAGGCGCGCGGCTTCTCGTCGTCGTCGCTGCTGCTGCGGATGAGCCGCGAGGAGATCGGCAGCTTCCTCGGGCTGCAGCTCGAGACCGTGAGCCGGACCCTGTCGAGGTTCCAGGTCCAGGGCCTCTTGGTCGTGCGCCAGCGCCAGATCGAGATCACCGACGGCGTCGGCCTGCAGCGGCTGCTCGACGGCGCGACGGCTTAGCGGTTCGGCGCGGCCGCGCGACGCGAAGAGCACCGCGCAGGATGCGGCCCTGCGCGTGGGTGG
>DATIDZ010000366.1:0-3182 GCA_035456045.1 Caldimonas sp. | reverse complement strand
GCTTCGCCCTCGAGCAGCGGCGCGTCGGCGCGGCCGTCGGCATCGAGGACGAGCGTCTTCAGCTCGCGCGAGACGCCGTCGTCGATGCGGAAGAACGAGACGCGCATGCCGGCGGCCGGGCAGCCGTTCGCGGTGTCGAGGACGTGCGTCGTGAGCTTTCCCATCGGGCCTTTCCTGCCCCGCGGGAGTCCGCCGGCGCTTCGCAAAAGTGTATCGTCGCCGGCACTCGATGAACGCTTCCGCTTCCGTCTATCCGCGCGACCTTCGCGGCCACGGCGCGAACCCGCCGCACGCTCGCTGGCCGGGCGGCGCGCGCATCGCCGTCCAGTTCGTCCTCAACTACGAGGAAGGGGGCGAGAACAGCGTGCTGCACGGCGACGCCGTCTCGGAGACGTTCCTCTCCGAGCTCGTCACGGCGCAGGCGTACGAGAACCGCCACATGACGATGGAGTCGATGTACGAGTACGGCTCGCGCGTCGGCGTCTGGCGGATCCTGCGCGAGTTCGATGCACGGAAGCTCCCGCTCACCGTCTTCGGCGTCGCGATGGCGCTCGAGCGCTATCCGGAGCTGGTCGACGAGTTCATGCGCCGCGGCCACGAGATCGCGTGCCACGGCCTGCGCTGGATCCACTACCAGCACATGCCCGAGGCGGCGGAGCGGCGCCACCTCGACATCGCGACGCGGGTGATCAAGGAGCTGAGCGGCGGCGCCTGGCCGCTCGGCTGGTACACCGGCCGCGACAGCCCGAACACGCGGCGCCTCGTCGTCGAGCACGGCGGCTACGAGTACGACAGCGACTACTACGGCGACGACCTGCCGTTCTGGACCGAGGTCGCGCGCAAGGACGGCCCGGCCGTGCCGCACCTCGTCGTCCCCTACTCGCTCGACACCAACGACATGCGTTTCGTCCAGGCGCAGGGCTTCAACACCGGCGAGCACTTCTTCGCCTACCTGCGCGACGCCTTCGACGCCCTCTACGCCGAAGGCGACCCGGGCGGCCTCGACCGGCCGAAGATGATGTCGATCGGCATGCACTGCCGCCTGCTCGGCAAGCCCGGCCGGATCGGCGCCCTGCGCCGCTTCCTCGACCACGTCCAGGCGCACGATCACGTCTGGATCGCCCGGCGCATCGACATCGCCCGCCACTGGCGCACCGCGCACCCGTATCCTGCGTCGGCCGCGGGCGATGGCGCGAGAGTTGCGTGACACCGCGTCCCTGCTGCCACTCCGAGGAACGACCATGACCCTTGCCCTCACCCGCCGCCACTTCGTCCGTGCCGGTGCCGCCGGCGCCGCCTCGCTCGCGTGGCCGGCGTGGGCCGCGTATCCCGACAAGACGATCCGCATCGTCGTCACCTTCGCCGCCGGCGGCGCGAGCGACATCGTCGCCCGCGTGATCGGCGAGCAGCTCGCCAAGAAGCTCGGCCAGCCGGTGATCGTCGACAACAAGCCGGGCGCGGGCGGCAGCGTCGGCGGCACCAACGTCGTCCAATCGCCGGCCGACGGCTACACGCTGATGCTCTCGAACTCGACGCCGATCTCGATCGGCCCGTTCGTGCTCGAGAAGCAGCCCTACGACCCGATCGCCGACTTCACCCACATCGCCTCGATCGGCTCGGCGCCGTGCGTGGTCATGGCCAATCCGACCGTCGGCATCAACACCATCGTCGACCTCGAGAACGCGGCGAAGAAGTCGGGGAACCTGCAGTTCGGCTCGGGCGGGCCGGCGTCGATCGGCCACATCTACGGCGAGATGATGAGCCGCGCCCTGGGCGTCAAGATGACGCACGTGCCCTACCGTGGCGGTGCGCCGATGACGACCGACCTGATCTCGGGCGTGATCCCGATCGGCATCGACGTCATCACCGCCTTCGTGCCGTTCTTCAAGACCGGCCAGATCAAGCCGCTCGCCGTGACCTCGTCGCAACGCTCGCCGCTCGCGCCCGACGTGCCGACGGTCGTCGAGACCGGTCACAGCCGCCTCGTCCTCGACAACTTCTTCGGCCTCAGCGGCCCGGCGAAGATGCCGGCGGACGTCGTCGCCCGCCTCAACGCCGCGACCAACGAGGTGCTGGCGCAGCCCGACATCAAGAAGCGCCTGCTCGAGCTCGGCGTGACGACGACACCCGGCACCCCCGCCGAGTTCACGACCTTCGTGCGCAACCAGGTGAGCGCGCTGCAGCCGGTCGTGAAGACGGTTCGCATCACGCTCTGATCGGGCAGCGCGGCGACGATGAGCGACGAGGTGCTGACCCTGGCGCGCCTGAACGGCGCGCCGCACAAGGACTTCGTCGCCCTCCTCGCCGGCATCTACGAGCGCTCGCCGTGGGTGAGCGAGCGCGCCTGGCCGCGGGGACCGTTCCTGACGCTCGCGCAGCTCAAGCGAGCGCTCGTCGAGGTCGTCAGCGAGGCCGAGCGCGACGAGCAGCTCGCCCTGCTGCGCTCGCACCCCGAGCTCGCCGGCAAGGCGATGGCCGCCGGGACGATGACCGCCGAGTCGAGCAGCGAGCAGGGCCGGGTCGGCCTCACCGCGTGCACGCCCGCCGAGCTGGCGACGATCGCACGGCTGAACGCGGCGTACCGCGACCGCTTCGGCTTCCCGTTCATGCTCGCGGTGCGCGGGCCGCGCGGCACCGGACTGACCAAGGCCGAGATCATCGCCACCTTCGAGCGCCGGCTCGACAACCATCCGGATTTCGAGCTCGCCGAGGCGCTTCGCAACGTCCATCGGGTCGCCGAGCTGCGCCTCGACGACCGCTTCGGCGTCCGACCCATCCTCGGCGAGCAGGCGTGGGACTGCGCCGAGCTGCTGGCGCGGCACTCCGATCCGGGCTACGCCGAGAACGGCCAGCTCACCGTCACCTACCTCACCGACGCGCATCGGGCCGCCGCCGCGCAGCTCGTCCGCTGGATGCGCGAGTGCGGCTTCGACACCGTGAAGGTCGACGCGGTCGGCAACGTCGTCGGCACGTATCGCGCGGCCGCGAGCGGCGGCAAGACGCTTCTCACCGGCTCGCACTACGACACCGTCAGGAACGGCGGCCGCTACGACGGCCGGCTCGGCATCCTCACGCCGATGGCCTGCGTGGCCGAGCTCTACCGCACGCAGCGCCGGCTGCCCTTCGGCATCGAGGTGGTCGGCTTCGCCGAGGAGGAAGGCCAGCGCTACAAGGCGACCTTC
>DATIDZ010000365.1:0-9668 GCA_035456045.1 Caldimonas sp. | reverse complement strand
CTCGATCCCGAACGACTTCGCGTCGTCGGTGAGGCGGCTGCGAACGTCCTGCATGACCTTGTCGCGCTCGGTCGAGAGCACGCCGCCGACGGTGCGCTTGGTCACCTCCTCGTTGAAGGCGGCGTGGACGATCGGCGACAGCCGGGTCTCGAGGTGGCGGATGTCGGCGCCGTTGTTGCGGATGAACTGGCGCGGATCGGTGACGCGCCACTTGACCAGCCAGTCGATCACCAGGCTCTTCTTCTCCGCGGTGAAGATCGGCCGCGTCTCGGGGCTGTCTAGCGTCTGGATGCGGCGGTCGAGAAAGGCGACGTTCTGGAACGGCGGCGGAAGCTTCCACTTGAGCCCCGGCTCCTGGATCACTTCCTTGATCTGGCCGAACTCGTAGACGACCGCGACCTGGCGCTGGTCGACGATGAAGAGCGTCGACGACGCCAGCATCAGGAGCAGCAGCAGGCCGCCGACGAAAAGACCGAGACGGTTCATCGTGCGCTCCCCGTCACCGGCTGTCGCGGTCGCGGCCGCGTTGGTTTTCGCGCGAGCGGACGTCGACGCTGTTGCTCGGCGGCGGCGCCTCGGACGCGGCCGCCGGCGCCGCGGCGGCACCCGTCGCCGGCGCGGCAGGCGCCGCTGCCGCCTGCTGCAGGAGCTTGTCGAGCGGGAGGTTGAGCAGGCTCGAGTTGTTGCGCGCGTCGATCATGACCTTGGTGATGTTCGAGTAGACCTCGCGCATGGTGTCGATGTAGAGGCGCTCGCGCGTCACCTGCGGCGCCTTTTGGTATTCGGTGAGCTGGCGGCCGAAGCGGTCGGCGTCGCCCTCGGCCTGCGAGATCACGCGCGCCCTGTAGCCCTCGGCTTCCTGGCGAAGGCGCGCGGCGGTGCCCTGCGCCTTGGGGATCTCGGAGCTGGCGTACGCCTGGCCCTCCTTCTTGAGACGATCGCCGTCCTGGCCAGCCTTCAAGGTGTCCTCGAACGCGGCCTGCACCTGCTCGGGCGGCTGGACGCTCTGCACGTTGACGTTGACGATCAGCACGCCGGTCCTGAGGCGATCGAGCTGCGCCTGGATCGACTTGACGAGGTCGTTGGCGATCGCGTCGCGCTGCTCGTAGAGCACCGAGTCGATCTTGCTCTTGCCGACGATCTCGCGCACGGCCGACTCGGCGGCGAGCGTCACCGCGGCCTCGGGGTCGCGGTTCTCGAACAGGAAGGCGCGAGCGTCCTTCAGCCGGTACTGCACGGTGAAGCGGATGTCGACGATGTTCTCGTCCTGCGTCAGCATCGACGAGTCGCGCAGGCCGGTCGCCTGCGACACCGAATTGCGGCCGACCTCGGTCGAGCGCAGCTGGGTGACGCTGACCGTCTCGTGCGCCTGGAACGGATACGGAAAGCGCCACTGGAATCCGGCGTCGACCGTGTGGCTGTAGCGGCCGAACGAGGTGACGACCGCCTGCTGCCCTTCCTGGACGATGAACACGCCGCTGCCGAGCCAGATCAGGACGATCACGCCGCCGATGAGCGCGGCGCCGACGCCGGCGCTCTTCAGGTTGGGCTGGAAGTTGGGACCGCCGCCGGAATCACCGCCGCCGTTGCCGCGCTTGGAGCCTCCGCGGCCGCTGAAGAGGCCGCTCAGCTTGCGGTTGAAGTCGCGCCACAGCTCGTCGAGGTCCGGGGGACCGTCGTTGCGGCCGCCGTTCTCGAGCAGCGTCACGCCGGCCAGGCTTTCGCGGCGACCGGTGGCGCGACGCCACGCTTCGGCCAGCCAGGCACGGCCGGCACGAGCGACATCGTGCAGGCCCACGGCGCGTTCGTCCGGGAGAAAGGGCGAGGTCATGGGCGAGTCAGTTGAACGGGGAACGGTGGCGAGGATGGACTTCAGGCGTGCGAATGATAGGTGCCCGTGCGGGCGTCCTCGTCGCCGTCGCCGGCGGAAGGTTCGGCCGGCCCCGGTTCGACGTCGATAGATGCGGGCTCGTCGGCCGGATTCAATGCCGGTGCCGGCGCCGCGAATTCGGCGATGCGCGCGCGCAGCAGGTCGAGCCCCTCGCCGGCGAGCGCGCTCACGAACACGCGCGGCACGCGAACGCCTCCGGGCAGCTCGGCCATGTCGGCGAGGACGCGCGGTCGCTCGGTCTCCTCCATGCGGTCGAGCTTGTTGTAGACCAGGATCTGGGGCACGTCGGCCGCGCCGATCTCGCCGAGGACGCGTTGCACTTCCTGCATCTGCGCGTCGAGCTCGGCGCTGGCGCCGTCGACGACGTGGAGCAGGAGGTCGGCATCGGCCGCTTCCTGGAGCGTCGCCTGGAACGCCTCGATGAGCGTCGTCGGCAGGTCGCGGATGAAGCCGACCGTGTCGGAGAGCGCGACGCTGCGCGCGAGCCCCGGCAGGTGCAGCTGGCGCGTCGTCGTGTCGAGCGTCGCGAACAGCTGGTCGGCTGCGTACGCCTCGGCGTTGACGAGCGCGTTGAACAGCGTCGACTTGCCCGCGTTGGTGTAGCCGACGAGCGAGACGCGGAACGTCGCGTTGCGCTCGCGCGCGCGCCGCTGGGTGCTGCGCTGGCGCTTGACCCGCTCGAGCTGCTTCTTGATGCCCTTGATGCGCTCGCCGATCATGCGGCGGTCGAGCTCGATCTGCGCTTCGCCCGGTCCGCCGCGGTTGCCGATGCCGCCGCGTTGGCGCTCGAGGTGGCTCCAGCGCCGGACCAGCCGGGTCGACAGGTACTGCAGGCGTGCCAGCTCGACCTGAAGCTTGCCCTCGTGGCTCTGGGCCCGCTCGCCGAAGATCTCGAGGATCAGCATCGTCCGGTCGGCGACCGCGACGCCGAGGTGGCGCTCGAGGTTGCGCTGCTGCGCCGGCGACAGCGACTGGTCGAAGATGACCGCCTCGGCCTGGTACAGCTGGACCATCTCCTTCAGCTCGTCGGCCTTGCCGGAGCCGACGAAGAACGCGGCATCGGGCGCCTTGCGGCGGGCGACGACACGCGCGACGGCGACGTCGCCGGCCGACTCGGCGAGCAGGGCGAGCTCGTGGAGGGACGCGTCGAAGCTGCTGCCGCGGCCGAAGTCGACGCCGACCAGGATCGCCCGCGCCGGTGCGTCGCCGTCGTGCGGACGGACAGCGCTCACCGAATCGGCCTCGGGCAGGAACCGCGCGTCAAGAGGACTCGGACGACGATTCGGGCTGGGTCTGGAAATTCACGGCCCGGCCGGGAACGACGGTCGAGATCGCGTGCTTGTAGACCATCTGGGTGACGGTGTTGCGCAGGAGGACGACGTACTGGTCGAACGACTCGATGTGTCCCTGCAGCTTGATCCCGTTCACGAGATAGATCGAAACCGGAACGTGCTCCTTGCGCAGCAGGTTCAGGAAGGGGTCTTGTAGTAGCTGCCCTTTGTTGCTCACGTTCATGCTCCGTGATGTGTTTTGGAGCGAGAAACCTTAACACAGGCATTCCGGGTGAATGCGTCGTAAGGCCATGCATCAGCGGGCCTTCTCCACGAACGGATTCTTCGACGAGCGCATCTCGATCCGCAGCGGCGTGCCGGTGAGCTTGAAATGAGCCCGGAAGCGCCCCTCGAGGAAGCGCTTGTAGGCGTCGGTCACGTGCTCGAGCGAGTTGCCGTGGATCACGATCACGGGCGGCTTCATCCCGCCCTGGTGCGCGTAGCGCAGCTTGGGGCGGAAGGCGCCGGCGCGCTTCGGCGTCTGGTGCAGCACGGCCTCCTGGAGCAAGCGCGTCAGGACGGGGGTCGGCATCTTGCGCGTCGCCGAGGCGTGGGCCTCGGCGATCGCCGTCCACACCGGGCCGAAGCCTTGGCGCTTCTTCGCCGAGATGTTGAGCACAGGGGCGAACTTCAGGAACGGCAGTCGCTGCTCGATCGACCGCTGCAGCGTCTCCTTGGCGTACGCGTCCACCGCGTCCCACTTGTTCACGGCAACGACGACGGCGCGCCCGCTCTCGAGGATGTAGCCGGCGATGTGGGCGTCCTGGTCGGTGACGCCCTGCGTCGCGTCGAGGAGAAGCAGGACCACGTCGGCCTCGGCGATGGCCTGCAGCGTCTTGACGACCGAGAATTTCTCGACCGCCTCGAACACCTTGCCGCGCCGCCGCAGCCCCGCCGTGTCGATGAGGTCGAAGCGCTTGCCGCCCCGCTCGAACGGGACGACGATCGCGTCGCGCGTCGTCCCCGGCTGGTCGAAGGCGACCAGCCGCTCCTCGCCCAGCCAGGCGTTGATGAGCGTCGACTTGCCGACGTTGGGCCGGCCGGCGACGGCGAGCCTGATCGGCGCATCGGCGTCGGCCTGCTCGCTCGAGCGCTCTTCGTCGCCGTCGAGGGCCGGCGCCAGCGGCTGGCCGAGCGCTGCCTCCAGCGCCGCCTCGGCGAGCGAGACCACGCCCTGGCCGTGCGCCGCCGAGACCGGGTGAGGATCGCCGAGGCCGAGCTCGTAGAACTCGGCGAGCAGCGGCGAGTCCGGCATGCCTTCGGCCTTGTTGGCGGCGAGGACGACCCGCTTGCCGGCCGTTCGCAGGTAGCGGGCGATGTCGTGGTCGTGCGCCGACGCGCCGGCGCGGACGTCGACGACGAAGATCACCGCGTCGGCCTCGGCGACCGCCTGCTCGGCCTGGCGCGCCATTTCCTTGACGATGCCGGTCGGGTTCTCGGGCTCGAAGCCGCCCGTGTCGATGACGATGAACTCGTGCCCGGCGACGACGGCATCGCCGTAGTGGCGATCACGCGTCAGGCCGGCGAAGTCGGCGACGATCGCGTCGCGCGTGCGGGTCAGGCGATTGAAGAGCGTCGACTTGCCGACGTTGGGTCGGCCGACGAGGGCGATGACGGGCTTCATCGACGTGGCCGGTACAGCGCCACTGGCGGCTCAAGCCGGTCGAAAGGCGAACACGCCGCCGCCGCGCGTGACGACGACAAGCACGCCGCCGACGCTGACCGGCGGCGTCGAGATGGCGTTGCCGTCGGTCGCGATGCGGGCCTGCGATTCGCCCTTCGTGCGCGACAGCCAGTGCAGCGTGCCCGCGGCATCGCCGAAGACGACCGACTCGCCGATCGCGCCCGGCGCGCCGAGGCCGCGGAACATGAGCGCTTCCGAGGTCCAGGCGATGTCGCCGGTCGAGGTTCGCCAGGCATTGATCCGATCGGACGCGTCGGCGCCGAACAGCAGCTCGCGGTCGCCGCTGATGGCATCGGTTCCGCCGATGGTCTTGGTCCACGCGACGGTGCCGAGCTGCGCGTCGACGCAGCCCACCGCGGCCTGGAACGAGCGCGCGCAGACGAGGTCGCCGCTGCGGACGACCGGTCCGATGAGGTCGGCAAGGCGCTCGACTTCGTTGGCGCCGCGCGGCGACCCGAGCGGCGCCTCCCAGCGCAGCGTCGACGTCACCGGGTCGAAGGCGGCCATCCGCGGCCCCTGGCCGACGATGAGCGTGTTCTTGAAGGCGGCGATGACGCCGGTCTGCGACAGCGTCAGCGCGTCGCCCGGCCGTTGCACCTGCCACAGCTTGATGCCGTCGCTCGCGTCGTAGGCGTGGATGGTGCGGTCGACGCCGAGCACGAAGACGCGGCCACCCGCGACCAGTGGCGCGGTCGCGACGCGAACGCCGACCACCTTCTTCCACTTGACGCGGCCGTTCTCGAGGACGACCAGCTCGCCGTCGCGCGTGACGACGGCGGCGATCGTCCCGTCGCTGCCGACGCCGGCCGAGATCTTCGCGCCCACCTCGGCGCGCCAGACCGAGCGGCCGCTGTCGGCCTCGACCGCGACGACGGCGCCGTCGGTCGTCGCCAGGGTCAACACGTTGCCGTTGACGGCGATCGTGAGCGGAAACTGGACCGCGCCGATGTTCTGGTTCCACACGGGCCGCACCGTGATCGGCGCGACGATCGGCTCGAGCTCCTTGGGCTTGGGCTTCTCGGCGCTGAACATCGAGGAGATCGTCGAGCAGCCGCCGAGCAGCGCCGCGGCGATCGTCACGGCCATCGCCTGCGCAGCGCGGGCGCGAGCGCCGCGACCGAACCGCACCGCCGTCACTTCGTCGCCTCGACGCCGCTCGCTGCGGGCGCCGCGGGCTGCACGCCGAGCACGTTGAGCTTGGCCTCGACGACACGCCGGTAGTCGAGCTTCGGATCCATCGCCGTCCACGCCTTCAGGTACGCCGCCTGTGCTTCGGCGGTCTTGCCCTGGGTCAGCAGGATGTCGCCGCGCCGGTCGTTGGCGAGGGCGATGAACTCGGGGCCGCCCGAGACCGCATCGACCTGCTTGAGCGCCTCTTCGTACTTCTTCGTGTCGAGCAGCAGGCCCGCGAGGCGAAGGTGGGCGATGGCGCGGTATTCGTCGTCGCCCGCCTTGTCGGCGACCCATGCCAGGCTCGCCGTGGCGGCGTCGTATTGCCCCTTCTCGGCGGCGACGCGTGCCGCGAGCAGGCCGGCCTGGTGCGTGAACGTGGCGCCGGGATAGCGCTCCTTCATGTCGGCAAAGATGCGGGTGGCGCGATCGCTGTCGCCCGCCTGAGCGGCGCGATCGAGCTCGTCGTAGAGCGAGCCGGCCTTCTGGCCCTGGTCGCGCTGGTAGGCGTTCCACCCGTTCCAGGCCGCATAGCCGCCGAGCAGCAGCACGAGCAGCCACGTGATGAGGTTGCCGTACTGCTTCCAGAATGCTTTCAGCTGATCGAGCTGTTCCTGTTCTTCGAGGTCGAGGTGGGTGGCCATGGATGTTCTCGGGACAACCCGCGATTATGAAGGGCGGGTCGGCGAGCTTGCGATGCGCGAGACGAGCGCGTCGACCGGCTCGAGGGCGACGGCGGTCTGCGGGGTCGCCGGGTCGCGGAGGTCCTTGAGTCCCGCCTGACCGCGCGCCAGTTCGTCGGGACCGAAGATGAGGGCGTAGCGAGCGCCGCTGGCGTCGGCCTTCTTGAACTGCGACTTCATGCTGCCCTGCCCTTCGGCGCCCGCCGCGTGCATCTGCACGGACAGGCCGGCGGCGCGAAGGGCCTCGCACGTCACCATCGCCGCGGGCAGTGCGTCGGCGCCGGGAACGATGGCATAGACGTCGGCCGGCTCGTCCGGCATGGCGACGCCGACCGCCTCGAGCAGCAGCAGCATGCGCTCGATGCCCATGCCCCAGCCGACCGCCGGCGTCCGCTTGCCCCCGAGCTGCTCGAACATGCCGTCGTAGCGACCGCCGCCGCAAACCGCGCCCTGCGAGCCGAGGCGATCGGTGACCCACTCGAACACGGTCAGGTTGTAGTAGTCGAGGCCGCGCACCAGGCGCGGATTGACGCGGTGCTCGAGCCCCGCGGCGTCGAGCACCGCCCGCACGGCGGCGAAGTGGGCGAGCGACTGCGCGCCGAGGAAGTCCATCAACCGCGGCGCGCCATCGGCGATCGACTGCATCGCCGGGTTCTTGCTGTCGAGGATGCGCAGCGGATTGCTGTGCAGGCGGCGGCGCGAGTCTTCGTCGAGCGCGTCGGCATGCTGCTCGAGGTAGGCGATCAGCGCGGCGCGGTGCGCGGTGCGCTCTTCCGGTTGGCCGAGGCTGTTGATCTCGAGGCGAACGTCCTTGCCGACGACGAGCCCGAGGTCCTGCAGCAGCGAGCGGCCCATCAGGATCTGCTCGGCGTCGACGTCGGGACCGGCATGGCCGAGCGCTTCCACGTCGATCTGGTGGAACTGGCGATAGCGGCCCTTCTGCGGCCGCTCGTGACGGAACACCGCGACCTCGCTCCACAGGCGCAGCGGCCCGTTGTAGAGCGCGTTGTGCTCGATCATCGCGCGCACGATGCCGGCAGTCGCCTCCGGCCGCAGCGTCAGCCGGTCGCCGTTCATCGCGTCCTCGAAGGAATACATCTCCTTCTCGACGATGTCGGTCACGGCGCCGAGCCCGCGCACGAACAGTGCCGTCGGCTCGACGACCGGCGTGCGCACGTTGACGTAGGCGTAGCGGCGCATCAGCGCACGCACCTTGTCTTCGAACCATTCCCAGCGCGCCGATTCCGGCGGCAGGATGTCGTTCATGCCCTTGACGGCGCGCAGTGCTTCGCTCATCTGCGGCTCGACGCGGTTCGGGGCGCGTGCGCCGTCATGCGACGGTCGTCGAGCCGAATCGCTTCTCGATGTAGTTCTCGACGAGGGCGTGGAACTCGTTGGCGATGTTGTCGCCGCGCAGGGTCAGCGCCTTGACGCCGTCGATGAAGACCGGCGCGGCCGGGGCCTCGCCGGTGCCGGGCAGGCTGATGCCGATGTCGGCGTGCTTGCTCTCGCCCGGGCCGTTGACGATGCAGCCCATCACCGCGACCTTCATCTTCTCGACGCCGGGATAGCGCGACTTCCACACCGGCATCTGCGCGCGCAGGTAGTCGTCGATCTGCTTGGCGAGCTCCTGGAAGGTCGTGCTCGTCGTCCGGCCGCAGCCGGGGCACGCCGTCACGCTCGGATTGAACGAGCGCAGGCCGAGCGATTGCAGGATCTCGAGCGCGACCACGACCTCCTGGGTGCGAGCCTCGCCCGGCTGCGGCGTCAGCGAGACGCGGATCGTGTCGCCGATGCCTTCCTGCAGGAGGACCGCGAGCGCCGACGTCGATGCGACGGTGCCTTTCGTGCCCATGCCCGCTTCGGTGAGGCCGAGGTGGAGCGGGTAGTCGCAGCGCTGCGCGAGCGCGCGGTACACGCTGATCAGGTCCTGGACGCCCGACATCTTGCACGACAGGATGATCTGCCCGGGCGCCAGGCCGATCTCCTCGGCGCGCCGCGCCGACCCGAGCGCCGACATGAGGATGGCGCGGTACATGATCTGCTGCGGCGGCTGCGGATCGGCCTGGCGCGCGTTCTCGTCCATCAGCTCGGTGAGGAGCTCCTGGTCGAGGCTGCCCCAGTTGACGCCGATCCGCACCGCCTTGTCGTAGCGGGCCGCGGCCTCGACCATCTGCGCGAACTGGCGATCGTGCTTGTCGCCCTTGCCGACGTTGCCCGGATTGATGCGGTACTTCGAGAGCGCCTCGGCGCACGCCGGGAAGTCGGTGAGGAGGCGATGGCCGTTGTAGTGGAAGTCGCCGATCAGCGGCACGTCGATGCCCATGCGGTCGAGCTGCTCGCGGATGTAAGGCACCGCCGCCGCCTCGGGCGTGTTGACCGTGATGCGGACGAGCTCGGAGCCGGCGATCGCCAGCTCCTTCACCTGGATCGCCGTGCCGACGGCATCGACGGTGTCGGTGTTGGTCATCGCCTGCACCCGCACGGGCGCGTCGCCGCCGATCGTGACGACGCGCGCGCCCCAGCGAACGATCGCCTGGCGCGAGCCGCGCGCTGCCGGTTGCGCGGGCACGATGAAGGCATCGGCGGCGAGGACGGGGTCGATGCTCATCGTTCGCCTCTCGGGGTGGCGCTCATGGCGACTTGAGCTCGACCGTCGCGACGTTGTCGCGCGTCGGCGGCAGCTCGACCGGCAGACCGTGAAAGCTGAGCTGCGTTCCGGCGGCGTTGCCGATGCGGACGCGAAACGGCGCTTCGCCGTCGAGGCCGAGCGCTTCTCCGGGCTGGACCAGCCGCGCGAGCAAGGCGCGTCCGCGCGCGTCGGTGATCTCGATCCACGACGACGCCGTCGTGCGCACCTGGATCACGCCCTCCGGCGCCGCGGTGCCTTCGCTGCCTGCGCTCGTCGC
>DATIDZ010000364.1:0-7390 GCA_035456045.1 Caldimonas sp. | reverse complement strand
GCTGGCACTTGACGCGGATCTCGGGGGTGGCGTGGTTGCTGAGGACGATCCGGATCGGCGCGTCGCGCATCTCCTGCATCGCCTTCAGCACGCCGAGCCCGGAGCCGCTTTTCAGGAAGATGTCGACGATGACGAGGTCGGACGCGTGGCTGCGGTCGCGCAGCCAGGCGACGGCGGACTTCTCGTCGTCGGCGGTGCCGACCACCTCGACCGGTGCGTTCTCGTGCAAGGCCTCGATCAGGTTCTCGCGAATGATCGAGCTGTCTTCGACGATGTAGATCTTGGCGTTGTCCATGCGCGTTCCCGGGGCCGGCGTGCTGGACTCGATTCTTCACGCGCGCTCGACGGGCAAGCGTCGGTGGCGACGCGGGCGGTGGGTGTCGAACCGCCCGGCGTCCGGTCGGACAGGTCCGACGCCTCGCCGGCCTGGAGGCGCCTTCAGTGGGACCGGCCCTCGTAGAGATCGCGTCCCCGAGCGAGCGCGCGGATCTTCGCGTCGGCGATCGGGCGCTTCAGCATCCAGAAGCCGCAGTCGGGATGGATGTAGCGGACCCGGCCTGCGCCGAGCAGCTGCTCGGCGCGCTCGATCGCCCGAGCGACCGCATCGGCCGATTCGATCTCGGTCGCCTTGATGTCGACGACGCCGAGGCCGAAGCCGATCTCGGGCTTGAGCTCCTTGAACACCGCCAGCTCCTCCGGCGGGCGGTGCGCGCACTCGAGGACGACGTGATCGGCGTGCAGCGCATTGAGGTAGCGCATGAGCTGCTCCCACGTTCCGCTCTGCACGCTCTGGCCGCCGTAGTTGCCGAAGCAGAGGTGCACCGCCGGCGTCGTCTTCACGGCGTCGAGGACGCGGTTGATCGCCGACGCCGCCCACTCCCACTCCTCGGGATGGCCGGGGAGGTTGGCCTCGTCGAGCTGGACGATGTCGGCGTCGAGGTGCTGCACCTGCGCCGCGAGGACGTCGGCGATCGCGTGGGCGAGCGCGGGCGTGTCGGCGTAGTGGCGGTTCAGCAGCGTCTTGGCGAGCATGTGCGGGCCGGTGACGGTGAACTTGAACGTCCTGGTCGCGAGCGCCTGCGCGCGCTGGCAGGCGAGCGGCAGGTCGAGCGTGCCGCTCGAGATCGAGCCGTCGACGACGCCCGGGGGCCGGGTGCGAAAGCGCATTCCCGGCTGCGACCGGTACGCGAGCACCTCGTCGAACGTCATCTCGTAGCGGACGCCCTGCATCGGCCGAACGAAGTACTCGATCATCCCGTTGGTCTCGGGATGGTTGACGTCGAAGCGGTACAGCTCGCCGTCGCAGACGACGTCGACCCCCGCCTCTTCCTGCGTCGCGATGACGACGCGCGTCGCGTCGATCAGAGCCTGCTCGGACGGCGCGGCGACGAGCCACTCCGGAACCGGGTAGGAGCCGACGACGGTGGTGCGGATGCGAGGCGCTGCGCTCACCGATCGCTCACTTCGGCATCTTGATCGAGCGGTCGAGGAACTCGTTGGTGTACGCGGTCTTGACGTCGAACGGCTGGTCGAGCCCGATGTAGGTCTTGACGAGCTCGTAGTCGGCGGCCATGCGCGCGTCGTCGAGGATGCCGAGGGCGACGGTCTCCGAGTACTTGTCGCGCATCAGCACCGTGACGAGCTTCCAGTTGGTCGCCTCGTTGTCGAGCTGGAGCGCGCCGTTGGCGTCGATCAGCGCCTGCACGCACGGCGCCGGCGTGGCGGCGCACGTCGCGAACGCCTTCTGCGTCACCTTGACGAAGGCGGCGACGGTCGCCTTGTTCTTCTTCAGGTAGTCGCCGTTGACGATCACGGTGTTGCCGTAGGTGTTGAGGCCGGCGTCCTTCCAGGCGACGAAGCCCATGTCGTCGCCGAGCTCGCGCTGGAAGATGTGGTGGATGTTGTAGAACGACGTCGTCGCGTCGATCGACTTCGCCTTCAGCGCGGCAAGCTTCGAGTTGGCGTCGATGTTGACCCACGTCACCGAGTTCGGGTCCATGCCGTTGGCCTTGGCGAGCGCCGGCCAGATCGTGCGTGCGCCGTCGCCGGCAGGGTTGCCGATCTTCTTGCCGGCGAGGTCCTTCACCGACTTGATGCCCGAGCTCTTCAGCCAGTAGAGGCCCTGCGGCGAGTTGGCATAGACGTTGAAGACGCCGACCGTGTCGGCGCCCTTGCCGCGCAGCGTCAGCGCGTTCGGCATGTCGGCCAGGCCGATCGGGTTCGCGCCCGCCGCGACCTTCTGCACGGCGACCGCGGAGCCCTTGCCGGGCTCGAGGTTGAGGTCGATGCCGGCGTCCTTGTACCAGCCCATCTTCTTGGCGTAGTAGTACGGCGCATGGTCGCCGCCCGGCACCCAGTTGAGGATGAAGTCGACCTTCTGCTGGGCGAAGGCCGGGACCGAGGCGAGGCTCGCGGCGGCCAGGCCGGCGGCGAGGACGAGGCGGTGGAACGCGGGCATGTCGTCTCCTGGGGAAGTCGGTTTGCGGGTGGCGGGGCAGTCTAGCAACGGCCTTCGCGCCCGAGGGAGAGCAATGACCCGAGGCACCGCCTCTATCATCGGCGGCCGCCCGAAGCACGCCCCTTCGACCTCATGCCCACGCTCGACGACCGCTGGACGCGAACGCTCATGGCCGTGCTCTCGCACCTGGCCCTGCTGCTCGTCTGGTACCTGTTCGTCAAGTTCGGCGACGTGCCGAAGTTCGTGATGCCGTCGCCCGTCGACACCGCCTCGACGCTCTTCGGCCCGCGTGCCGGCGGCTACAACTGGTGGAGCAACACGGCGGTGACGGCGACCGAGATCTTCGGCGGCTACGCATTCGCGCTCGTCGTCGGCGTGCTGCTCGCGCTCGCGTTCACGTGGTCGAAGCCGCTCGAGGCGCTGATGATGCCGGTGCTCGTCAGCCTCAACATGATCCCGAAGGTCGCGCTCGGGCCGCTCATCATCGTCTGGTTCAAGTACGGCGTCGTGCCGAACATGATGATCGCGTTCTCGATCTGCGTCTTCCCGATCCTGCTGACGACGGTGCGCGGGCTGCGCGAGGTCGAGCCCGACCTGCTCGACCTGGTGCGGACGCTGCGCGGCTCGCGCTGGCAGGTGTTCACCAAGATCCAGCTTCCCGGCGCGCTGCCGTACATCTTCTCGGGCATGAAAGTGGCGGCGATCCTCGCCGTCGCCGGCGCCATCGTCGGCGAGTTCCTCGGCTCCGACAAAGGCCTCGGCTACCTGATGCTGCAAGTGCAGGTGACGCTCGACACCGCGGCGATGTTCATGGCCGTGCTGCTGATCACCGTCATCGGCATGCTGCTCTACGGCACGGTGCTGGCGCTCGAGCGCGCCTTCGTCGTGCCCGATGCGCGAGTGAGCTAGGCCACCCCGATGAGCAGGCAACCCTTCATCCATCTCGCCGGCGTCGCCAAGACCTACGGCAAGGGCGCCAAGGCGCACCTGGCGATCTCCGACGCCACCTTCGACGTCATGCCCGGCGAGCTCGCCTGCCTGGTCGGTCCGTCGGGCTGCGGCAAGAGCACGCTGCTCAAGATCCTCGCCGGACTGCATCCGCACGACGCCGGCACGGTGAAGATCGGCTCGGACGACGTGCCGTTCGATCCGGGCCGGGACATCGGCATGGTCTTCCAGCAGCCGCTCCTGCTCAAGTGGCGCACGATCATCGACAACGTCCTGCTGCCCGCCGAGATCCTCGGCCTGCCGATGGGAGAGAGCCGCGAGCGGGCGCGCGACCTGCTCGCCCTCGTCGGCCTGAAGGGCGCCGAGGACAAGCGCCCCTACGAGCTCTCCGGCGGCATGCAGCAGCGCGCCGCGATCGCACGCGCCCTCGTCCACGACCCCAAGCTCGTCCTCATGGACGAGCCCTTCGGCGCGCTCGACGCGCTGACGCGCGAGAAGATGAATCTCGAGCTGCTGCGCATCTGGAAGGAAGCGGGCAAGACGATCCTCTTCGTCACGCACGGCATCTCGGAGGCCGTCTTTCTCGGCACCCGCGTCGTCGTCTTCACCGCCGGCCCGGCGCGCATGGCCGACGACTTCCCGATCGAGCTGCCGCACCCGCGCACGCTCGACATGAAGACGCACGAGGACTTCGGCCTCTACACCCGTCGCATCTACAGGTTGCTCGGCATGGAGTGAGCCCGTGGCTCACTCCGCGCCGGGCCGCTTACGTGATGCGAAGCTTCAGGGCGTGGTCGTAGGGCAGCGCCGGGGTCGCGAACTCGACGCCGTTGCGGACGTAATGCAGCGCGCAGGCGCGGCGCCAGCGGGTGCTGTGGTTCGGTCCCGACTGGTGGAACGTGTTGCCGTGGTGAAAGCTCACGCCGCCCTTGCGGACGGGCGCGGGCGACATCGGCTGCTTGTCCAGCACGGCAGCGGGCAGCTGCAGGTTGAACGGCTCGTCGGGCGGCGCGACGTGGTCGTAGACCGGGCCCTGGTTCGTGCCGTCGCCGAAGTAGAGGCAGCCGTTCTCGAGCGTCGCGTCGTCGAGCGCGATCCAGGCGGTGACGACGCCTTCGATGTCGGTCGGCCCGAAGTAGAAGTTGTCCTGGTGCGCCGGCTTCGGCCCGCCGCCTTCGGGCGCCTTGAAGAAGACTTGGCTGAAGTAGACCGAGACGCCGGCGCCGAGCACCTGCTCGACGAGCGCGACCAGGCGCGGATCGCGCGCAACCTGCTGCAGCGCGGGCCGGTGCGCATGCGGGTTGTCGAGCTTTCGCAGCACCGTGCGCGCCTTGACGCCGCCGTCGACGTACCAGCCGCGCTGCTCGGCGGGCAGGTCGGCGAGGAAGCTCTCGCCCCAGGCCTCGATGTCGGCGATCAGCGCGTCGGTCTCGGCCGCGCTGAACACGCCGTTGACGGTCAGGTGGCCCTGGTGACGGTAGAAGGCGAGGTCGATCGCATCCATCGCGAAGCTCCCGATCGGGCGACGATCAGCGTCGCGGCGGCGGCCAGTCGGCCTTCGGCATCGGCGCCGTCGTCGACAGGTCGGGAACGACCGCGCTGCCGAAGCCCGCGCACTCGAGCGAGCCGAGCGCAAGTCGACCTTGCCGGATGGTCAGGCGAACCTGCCGGTCGGCCTCGTGATAGAGGTCGGGGTGCGCTTCGAGGAAGGCCAGGCTCTCGCCGAGCGGCCGGCCGGCGAAGCCGTCGACGAAGTGATGCCCGTTGCGCTCGACGTCGGCCAGGCCGAGCAGAGAGACGAGCGCGAGGTCCTGCTGCACGGCCAGGCCGGCCTGCGTCGTCAGGTCCTCGCCGGAGAGGAAGAAGGCACCGCCTCCGTCCTCCGCATTCCAGAGCCGGCAGCGCGCCAGGTTGACGATCGACTTGTAGAAGCCCTTGCAGTCCTTCGACGAGACGCCGCCGTAGCCGAGCGCGCGAGCGCGGACGAACGCGTCGAGCTCGCCGTCGGACTCGTCGATGATCACCGGGCGCAGGCGCGCGAGCGGCGCGATGCTGCGCGCGAGCGCGACCGAGCGCTTGATCGGCTGCTCGATGAAGAGCGTCGCCGCGCACAGCTTCTGCAGCGCCGGCTCGGCTTCCATCGCGCTCCACAGCTCGACGACCGATTCGACGTCCTCGTACTGCTCGTTGCCGTCGAGGGTCACATGCAGCGGCCCGGCGACGCCGTCGAGGACGGCGGCGATGCGCAGCAGGCGATCGAGGTCGGCCTTGCGGTCGCCGCCCACCTTGAGCTTGAAGCAGCGCTGGCCGTACGTCGCGACGACTTCGGCGAGCGTCTCGGGCAGGCCGTCGTCGACGCGCGTGCCCGCGGGCTGGTCGGCGGCCGTGATCGGGTCGACCAGCCCGACGGTGTGACGCGCCTCGATGCTCCACGCCGGCTGCAGGCCGGCGAGGAACGCGGAGAAGTCGAACGCGCCGAGGTCGGGGATGATCGGATGCGCGACCATGCCCGGCAGGTTGCTGCGCATCGCGGTCCAGAAGCTGACGCCATGCAGCCGGCACACCGCGTCGAGCACGCCGCGATCGACGAGCGCGTTGCCGAAGCCGGCGACGAGCGGCGGCAGGCCCAGCTCGCGGCCGGCGCGCAGCTGGTAGCGGTAGTTGTCGGCGTAGAGGTCGAACGCAGTCGACGGCGGCGCCTGCTGGTACGCCGCCGCCGCCAGCTCGATCGACTTCCTCAGCTGGTCCTGGTTCTGGGCGTCCGTCAACGCCGGGTTCTTGTCGAACCACTTGGCCGCGAGCATCTCGGCCGCGTAGCCGAAGCCCTCGCGGCCGTCTTCCAGGCGCACCTGGACGCGAACGAACGCCTGGATGCCCTCGGTCACGGTGATGACGCCGAAGCGGAACGGCAGGCGCAGGCGAAACGGCTGCTCGAACGCCTCGACGCCGAGCACCTTGAGCTTCGGGGCGAACGACGGTGCGGCGGTCATCGACGCATTTTCGGCGAGCCCGCGGTCACTCGAGCCAGCGCGGCAGGTGTTCGGCGACGAACGCGTCGTCGGAAAGGTCGGCATGCTCGCGGCAGACGCGGTCGATCGCGTCGCGCTGGCCCGGGCTCAGGTCCTCGCCCGGGTCGAGGCACCAGGTGCCTTCGAGCAGGCCCTGGCGACGCAGCACTTCGTGGCAACCGGCGATGCAGCCGGCGAAGTCGTGGGCGACGTCGAAGAACGCGCTGTTGCAGTCGGTGACGCGGCTGTCGAGCGCGAGCAGCTCGCGATCGATCGCGCCGCCGGCGTCCTGCGCGGCCGCGCTCGCCTTGCAGCGCTCCAGCAGCTCGACCGCGCCTCGGGTCCACACCGACCAGTGGCCGAGCAGGCCGCCGCGAAACCGCACGCGCACCGCGCCGCCGTCGCGCTCCGCCTGGAACGGCGTGACCAGGTCGAGGACGATGTGGTCGTCGTTGCCGGTGTAGAGCGCGACGCGGTCCTCGGCGCGCGCCGCGATGACGCCGCGGACGACGTCGAGCGTCCGGTAGCGGTTGAAGGGGGCGACCTTGATCGCGACGACGTTGTCGAGCGCGGCGAAGCGCGCCCAGAACGACGCGGGAAGGTCGAGGCCGCCGACGGCCGGCTGCAGGTAGAAGCCGATCAGCGGCAGCTCCACGGCGACCGCGGCGCAGTGATCGATGACCTCCTCTTCGCTTGCGCCCTTCCAGGCCGCGAGGCTGAGCAGCGCGGCGTCGTAGCCGAGACCGCGCGCCAGGCGCGCCTCGGCGCGCGCCTGCTGTGTCCTGCCGCAGGCGCCGGCGACGAGCAGGGGGCGCGGCGCGGCCGCGAGGTCGCCGAGCCGGCGCCAGTCGCGCGCGGTCTCGGCGGCGATCGTCAGCACTTCTTCGAAGAGGCCCGCCTCGCGGATCGCGAACTGCGTCGTGTGGACGCCGACGGCGAGACCGCCGGCTCCGGCGTCGAGGTAGTACCGCGCCAG
>DATIDZ010000363.1:0-7366 GCA_035456045.1 Caldimonas sp. | reverse complement strand
AAGGGCCTGCGCAAGCAGAAGCTCGGCGAGCTCCTGGTCACGCAGCAGATCGTCAGCGCGCAGCAGCTTCTCGAGGCGATCGAGCGCCAGCACAAGATGCCGCTCGTCCGCATCGGCGAGGCGCTGCTCTCCCTCGGCATGATCGACGAAAGCCAGCTGAAGGAGGCGCTCGTCCAGCAGCAGCTCGACCGCAGCGTCCCGCTCGGCGAGATCCTGGTGCGGATGGGCGTGGTTTCGCGCGACGAGCTGCAGACCGCCCTCGCCCGCAAGATGGGCTATCCGCTGGTCGACCTCGAGGCGTTTCCGGTCGAGGCCGAGGCCCTGCGCAAGCTCGGCTACGGCGTCGCCGCGCGGCTGCGCGCGATGCCGCTGCTGATCCGCGACGGCCGGCTCGTCGTCGCCCTCGAAGACCCGTCGCGGCGCGCCGCCGTCGACGAGATCGAGTTCAATGCCGAGCTGAAGGTGGTGCCCGTCCTCGGCCGCTCGATCCACACCACCCTGCACGCCGCCTACGACAAGATCGGCTCGGGCGGCAGGGCGCGCACGTTCGACGACCTGGCGGCGCCGATCGCCTTCGAGGCCGACTTCTCCGCCGCTTCGGCGATCGCGGCGACGACGACCGACGAGCTGGTCGAGACGCTCGAGAAGGAAGGCCTCGAGCGACTGGCGGGCGACGACGACAGGCCGATCGAGCAGAGCGACAACTCGCTGGTGCGCCTGCTCAACAACATGATCGTCGAGGCGCACCGGGAAGGCGTCTCCGACATCCACATCGAGAGCTACCCCGGCAAGGAGAAGATCCGCGTCCGCTTCCGGAAGGACGGCATCCTGCGCACCTACCTGGAGCTGCCGGCGAACTACCGCAACGCGCTGATCGCGCGCGTCAAGATCATGTGCGATCTCGACATCTCCGAGCGCAGGCGCCCGCAGGACGGCAAGATCAACTTCGCCAAGTTCGTGCCGCAGCACAGGATCGAGCTGCGCGTCGCGACGATCCCGACCAACAACGGTCTCGAGGACGTCGTCCTGCGCCTGCTCGCCTCGGCGCGACCGATCCCGATCGACATGCTCGGCCTGACCGAGGCGAATCGCCTGGCGCTGCAGGCGGCCGTCGAGCGCCCCTATGGGATGGTGCTGTGCGTCGGGCCCACCGGCTCAGGCAAGACGACGACGCTGCACTCGGCGCTCAGCCACATCAACGTGCCGGAGCGAAAGATCTGGACCGCCGAGGATCCGGTCGAGATCACCCAGCCGGGCCTGCGCCAGGTGCAGGTGAACCCCAAGATCGACTGGACCTTCGCCAAGGCGCTGCGCGCGTTCATGCGCGCCGACCCCGACGTCATCATGCTCGGCGAGATCCGCGACAACGAGACCGCGCAGATGGCGATCGAGGCGTCGCTCACCGGTCACCTCGTCCTGTCGACGCTGCACACCAACAGCGCCCCGGAGACGGTGACTCGCCTCCTCGACATGGGCATGGATCCGTTCAACTTCGCCGACTCGCTGCTCGCCGTGCTCGGGCAACGGCTGGTGCGCCGGACGTGCCCGGACTGCCGCATCGACCGGCTGGCCAGCGAGGAGGAGGTCGAGGAGCTACTCGGCGACTACATGAACGCCTTTGCTGGCGACGCCCCGGTGTCGCGGGACGAGGTGCTGGCCGGCTGGATCCAGCGCCATGCGGCCGAGGGCCAGCTGCTGCTGCACGACAGCGAGGGCTGCGAGAGGTGCGACCAGACCGGCTTTCGAGGGCGTGCCGGCCTTCACGAGCTGATGGTCGTCTCGCGCGAGCTGCGCCGGATGATCCAGAACGGCGCCCGCGCCGAGGCGCTGCAGGCGACGGCGATGCGGGATGGCATGCGAACCCTGCGCCAGGACGGCATCGAGAAGGTGCTCGCCGGCCAAACGACGATCGACGAAGTTCGGGCGACCAGCAATGTCTAGGCAGGGTCGGCCCCGGTCGGAGCCGCATTTTTCGCGTCAGCGCGCACGCTCGAGCAGATCGACGAGGGCGCGGTGGCCCCTGTCGCGGGCGAGCTGGAGCGGGGTGCGGCCGGAGCGGTCTGCGAGTTGCGTGCTGGCGCCGGCGTCAAGCAGCGCGCGCACGGTCGACTGGTGGCGCGGGCCTCCGTCGCCGAGCACGACCGCCTCGATCAGCGCCGTCCAGTGCAGGTTGTTGACGTGGTCGAGCGGCGCGCCGGCGGCGATCAGGCGGCGCACGACGCCGTCGTGGCCGAGGTGGGCGGCGGCGATCAGCGCCGTGCCGTCGTAGCGGCTCGTCACCTCGCGCGCGCTCGCGCCGAGCGCGAGCAGCACGTCGAGCGTCGCCTCGTCGTCGGCGACCGAAGCGATCGTCACCGCGTCGTAGCGGTCGTCGTCGAGCGCGTCGAGCGCCGCGCCGGAGCGCGCCAGGGCGACGATCGCGCCGGCCTGGCGCGCGAAGGTCGCGACGTGCAGCGGCGTGCGGCCGTGCGCATCGCGCGCGTTCAGCGACGCCGCATCGGCAGCGGCGAGGCGAAGGGTCGCGGCGACGTCGCCGCGCGCCGCGGCGGCGTGCAGGCCCGTGTACGCGGCGATCTCGCCCGGCGCCGGAGCGACCTGCGCCCGCGCCGGCGACGGCAGCGCGGACAGCGCCGCGGTCAGGGCGATGGCCGCGCCGAGCGATGAGCGCGGAGGCCGCGCAGGCGCTGCGCGCGCTGCGCTCACCGGAAGATGAGAAACAGCGTCGCCAGTACCACGATCGCCGCGAGGATCCAGCCGATTGTCCCCGTCGGCTCGGGTGCGCGCGGCAAGGTCGGAGCGACCGCGACGCCAGCCGGCGCGCGCGCCTGCAGCTGCGCCTCGAACGCCTTGAAGAAATCGTCGGTGATCTTGCCCGCCGTCGCGTCGATCAGGCGCGAGCCGATCTGCGCCATCTTGCCGCCGACCGTGGCGCGCGCCGCGTAGGCGAGCTTCGTCGCGCTGCCGCTGATCGGCGTCAGCGCGACGTCGGCCGAACCCTTGCCGAAGCCGGCGACGCCGCCCTGCCCGTCGAAGTTGATCGTGTAGCTGTTCGGCGGGTTGACGTTGGTGAGCTTCAGGTGGCCCTTGAAGCGCGCGCTCACCGGGCCGATCTTCAGCGCCACGACGGCGACGAAGCCGTCGTCGCCGACCCGCTCGAGCGATTCGCAGCCGGCGATGCACGCCTTCAGCGTCTCGGGGTCGTTGAGCGCGGTCCAGGTCGCGTCGACAGACGCCGGGATGGTTCGTTCGCCGTTCAGTTCCATCGCTCGATTCTCCTACCGCCGCGCCGGCGGCGGCGATTGCAGCGCCGTCGCCAGGTCGGCGAGGCTCGCGAGGTTGTGCACCGGCAGGAAGCGGTCGACGCACGGCAGCAGCGCCCGCACGCCGCCGGCGCGCGGCTCGAACCGGTCGAAGCGGAGCAGCGGATTGAGCCAGACGATCTGGCGTGCGAACAGGCGCAGCTGCTGCGCCGCGCGCGTCAGCTCGCCCTGCTCGTCGCGGTCGAGGCCGTCGGTCACGAGCAGCAGCGCGGCGTTGGCGCCGAGGAGGCGCCTGGCCCAGTGCCGGTTGAAGTCGTCGAGGCACGAGGCGATGCGCGTGCCGCCCTTCCAGTCTTGCACCTGCGCGCTCGCCAGCTCGAGGGCGAGGTCGGGATCGCGATGGCGCAACGCGCGTGTGATGTTGGTGAGGCGCGTGCCGAACGTGAGCGTGTGGACCTTGAGGTAGCGCCGCGTCAGGCCGTGCACGTAGTGAAGCATGAGCCGCGCATAGCGGTCCATCGAGCCCGAGACGTCGAGCAGGACGACGATCGTCGGCAGCTCAGTCCTCGCCCGGCTGAAGCGCGGCACCAGCGTCTCGGGCTGGCGTGCCATCGCCAGCATGGTCGCGCGCAGGTCGATCCGGCCGCGCGCGCTCGCCTCGTGACGGCGTCGCCGCACCGGCGCGAAGGGCAGCGGCACTTCTTCGGCGAGCTTCTTGGCGAGCTCGAACTCGGCGGCGGTCATCGACTCGAAGTCGGCGACCTGCAGGCGCTCCCGGTCCGAGAACGCGAAGCTAGTTTCGAACTCGACCTGGTCGTCGGGCTGCCGCGGCGGCGTGGCGGCATCGGCGAGCGGCTTCGGCGCGAGCGCGTCGGCGAGGCGATTGGAGCGCGGCTTGTTGGCGCGGTCGCCGCGGCCGGTGATCTTCGGCAGCAGCTCCGCCATCATCCGCTCGAGCAGCTTCGGGTCGCGCCAGAAGGCCGCGAAGGCGTCGTCGAAGAGCGCCTGCTGCTCGTGCCGGTCGATCATCACCGCCGAGAGCGCGGCGTGGACGTCGTCGCGGCGGGCGAGGCCGACCGCCTCGATCGCCTCGAGCGCGGCGAGGACGCGATCGGGACCGACCGCGAGGCCGGCGTGACGCAGGACGCGCGCGAAATGGACGACGTTGTCAGCGAGCATCGGCGGGCGTGGCGCGCGGCGCCTCCCCGCGCGCCGTCGCCTGCAGCTCGGCGAGCAGCCTGCTGACCTCGCCACCCTGCATCTTGGCGATGTCGTCGCGGTGCTTGAGCAGCACGCCGAGCGTGTCGCGGACGTTGTCGGGCGCGAGGCTGATCGCGTTGAGCGCGACCAGCGCGTTGCTCCAGTCGATCGTCTCGGCGATGCCGGGCGCCTTGAAGAGATCGAGCGTTCGCATGCGCTGCACGAAGGCGACCACCTGCGCGGCGAGCCGCTCGGGCGCGCCCGGCGCGCGGATGCGCACGATCTCGAGCTCGCGCTCGAGGTCGGGGTAGTCGACCCAGTGGTAGAGGCAGCGGCGCTTCAGCGCGTCGTGGATCTCGCGCGTGCGGTTGCTGGTGATGACGACGATCGGGGCCGCGCCGGGCGCGGCCCGGACCGTGCCGAGCTCGGGAATCGTCAGCTGGTTCTCGGCGAGCACCTCGAGCAGGAACGCATCGAACGGCTCGTCGGCACGGTCGAGCTCGTCGATGAGGAGCACCGGCGAGCGCTCCTGCGTGAGCGCCTGCAGCAGCGGCCGCTCGATCAGCATCGAGCGCGCGTAGAGGCTCCTTGCAAGGCGCTCGCGCGAGGCAGCGTCGCCGACGTCGTGCGCCGCCTCGGCGAGGCGGATCTCCATCATCTGGCGCGCGACGTTCCACTCGTACGCGGTCTGCGCGACGTCGAGGCCTTCGTAGCACTGCACGCGCAGCAGCATCGCGCGCAGCGCGCGCGCCAGGGCCTTGGCGAGCTCGGTCTTGCCGACGCCGGGCTCGCCCTCGACGAAGAGCGGACGCCTGAGCGTCAGCGCGAGGTAGACCGAGGTGGCGAGGCGGCGGTCGGCGACGTAGTCCTCGGCGGCGAGCGCGGCGATGACGTCGTCGACGGAAGCGGGCGGTGCGGACGGGGCGGGCAAGGTCACGGACGCATTCTCGCCGCAGCGGTCATCCTGAACGAAGGGAAGGATTCTCGCGGTGGCGCGCGATCCTTCGCTCCGCTCAGGATGACATCGAACTCAGCGCGCGAGCGCCGCCGCCACCGCGCGCGAGGCGATGACGCTGATCATCGCGGCGCGGTACTCGGCCGAGCCGTGCAGGTCGGCGTTGATGTCGGTGGTCGGCATCTTCACGGCCTTGGCGGCTTCCGGCGTGAAGCTCTTGGCGAGCGCGTTCTCGATCTCGGTGGCGCGAAACGCGTGGTTCTTGGCGCCGGTGACGCCGACGCGAACGCCGCCCGCCGTCTGCGCGACGCACACGCCGATCAGCGCGAAGCGCGACGCCTGCTGCTTGTACTTGACGTAGGCCGCCTTCTGCGCGGCCGGGAAGGCGACCGCCGTGATCAGCTCGCCGGGCTGGAGCGCCGTTTCCCACAGGCCGACGAAGAAGTCGTCGGCGGCGATCGTGCGCCGGTCGGTGTGGATCGTCGCGTTGAACGCCAGCACGCCGGCCGGATAGCAGGCCGCCGGGTCGGCGTTGGCGATCGAGCCGCCGATCGTTCCCATGTTCCTCACCATCGGATCGCCGATCCCGCCGGCGAGCTCGGCGATCGCGGGCGCGATGCGGCGCACGTCGGCGTTGGACGCCACCGCGGCATGCGTCGCCATCGCGCCGATCGTGACGCCGTTGCCGTCGGCCTTGATCTGCTTCAGGTCGGCGATCGCCCCGAGGTCGACCAGGCGTTCGGACTGCGAGAGTCGCAGCCGCATCGCCTGGATCAGGCTCTGGCCGCCGGCGAGGAAGCGCGTGTCGGCGCCGGTGGCGGCCGCCTTGGCGGCATCGCGGCTGGACGGCCGCTGGTAGTCGAATGCGTACATCGTTTGTTCTCCTTGCTTCAGGCGGCGAGGCCGTTGGCGGCACGCCAGACGCGCTCCGGCGTCGCCGGCATCGCCAGGTCGACGACGCCGAGGGCGTCGGTCAGCGCGTTCATGTAGGCCGGCGGCGAGCCGATCGCACCGGCCTCGCCGCAGCCCTTGACGCCGAGCGGGTTGTGGCTGCACGGCGTGTTCGTCGTGTCGACCTTGAAGCTCGGGATGTCCATCGCCCGCGGCATCGCGTAGTCCATGTACGAGCCGGTCACGAGCTGACCCGATTGCGGGTCGTAGGCGCACGCTTCCATCATCGCCTGGCCCAGGCCCTGGGCGATGCCGCCGTGCACCTGGCCCTCGACGATCATCGGGTTGACGATGTTGCCGAAGTCGTCGACGGCGACGAACTGCTCGATCTTCACCTTGCCGGTGTCGCTGTCGACCTCGACCTCGCAGATGTACGTGCCGGCCGGATAGGTGAAGTTGGTCGGGTCGTAGAAGGCGTTCTCGTTCAGCCCCGGCTCGAGCTTGTCGAGCGGGAAGTTGTGCGGCACGTAGGCCGTGAGCGAGACGTTGCCCCAGGCGATCTTCTTGTCGGTGCCGGCGACCTTGAACTCGCCGTTCTCGAACTCGATGTCGGTGTCGGCCGCCTCGAGCAGGTGTGCCGCGATCTTCTTGCCCTTGGCGATGACCTTGTCGACCGCCTTGACGATCGCCGTGCCGCCGACCGCGAGCGAGCGGCTGCCGTAGGTGCCCATGCCGAAGGGGATGCGGCCGGTGTCGCCGTGGACGATCTCGACGTTGTCGACCGGGATCCCGAGCTTGGCCGCCACGACCTGGGCAAACGTCGTCTCGTGGCCCTGCCCGTGGCTGTGCGAGCCGGTGAAGACGGTGACCGTGCCGGTCGGATGCACCCGCACCTCGCCCGCCTCGAACAGGCCGGCACGCGCGCCGAGCGCGCCGGCGATGTTCGACGGCGCGATGCCGCACGCCTCGATGTAGGTCGAGAAGCCGAGCCCGCGCAGCTTGCCGCTCCGCTCGCTGTCGCGCTTGCGCTTGGCAAAGCCCTTGTGGTCGACCAGATCGA
>DATIDZ010000362.1:0-7724 GCA_035456045.1 Caldimonas sp. | reverse complement strand
CGGCGCCGAAGCGGATCGGCGATGCGCTCGGCGGCGGCCCGCCAATGAACAGGCGTTGTCGGGCGCTCAGCGACCGCGCCCTGTCGACAGCGCCTCGCACGCCTCGAACAGCTGCTCGATCTCGGTCGACTTGTCGAAGACCGCATCGGCGCCCCCTTCGAGCGCCCGGCGCCGGATGTCGGGCGTCGCGAAGTTGGTGACGAGGAAGATGCGTTGATCGGGCCGCGTCTTGACGGTCGCGCGCAGGACGTCGAGCCCGTGGCCCTGCTTCAGGAACAGATCGAGGATCGCCAGTTGCCAGACGTCCGCATGTGCCGTGAGTGCAGCGATCGCCTCGGCCGCGGTCTCGGCGACGGCGATGACCTCGGCGTCGGCGACGTCTGCCAGTGCAGCAATTAGACTTTCACGGATGGCAGCACTGTCTTCTGCCAGGACGATCGAAAGCGGCATCTGTGACGTCACGCGTTGTCGCCATGATTGTCCGGGACATCCGAGAGCGGCGACGCCCTGGCAATCCAGATGCCCATACGCAAAGGGGAGGACATGAGCAGTTCGACGTCGAAGACTGACAAGGACCCGTCGGGCGGCTCGCCGCTCGCCGATGCCCTGCAGCAGAACCAGCAGGCCACCGAGGAGGTGCAGCGCGCCGCCGACGATCTGGCGGTCGTCCATGCGGTGCTCGACACCAAGGCCGCGAAGGGAGCGGTCGACGACGAGTCGAAGCGCGCGGTCGCGGAGACGGCGCAGGTCGAGAAGCGCCTGACGAAGTCGGTCGAGAAGCTCGAGCAGGTCAACGAGACCTTGCAGAAGGAGCTGCCGAAGCAGGCGTGAGCGTCGCCCGCGCCATCGCCACGCGTCGGCCCGAGCCGCTCAGCCGATGCGACCGAACCAGCGCAGCGACAGCAGCGCCGCCGCGAGCACGACGATCGCGGCCGCCAGGGCGAGCAACGCGGTGATCTCGGTGTCGCGCGTCTGCACCTGCAGGCGCGACCCGAGGTCCTGATAGACGCTGCGCAGCTCCTCCGCCGTACCGGCATGGTGGTATTCGCCGCCGGTCATCCTCGCGACCTCGCGCAAGGTCGGCTCGTCGAGCTGCATGTAGATCGCCAGGCCGTCGCCCGAGCCGACCGGGCCGTCGACCGTCCCGAGGCCGACCACGTGGATGCGCACGCCGCGATCGGCGGCCATCTTCGCGGCCTCGAGCGTGTCGACGCCGGTGGTGCGGCGGCCGTCGCTCAGCAGCAGGATGGCGGCGGACGCGTACGAGCCCGGCGCGACCGGCGTGATCGGCTTGGCCGGCGCCGGGTCCTTCTCGTCGCGCGCGTGGGCCTTCTGGCGCGCGCCGAACGTCATGTCGCCGAGGCTGATGCCGTGGTCCGGGAAGAGCTCGGCGAGGCAGACGACGATGGCACTGCCGATCGCCGTGCCGATCTGCATCTGGACGGCGTCGATGGCGCTGACCAGCGAGGGCCGATCGATCGTGGCCGCCTGCACGACCTGCGCGCTGCCCGCGAACGTGACGAGCCCGACCTCGATCGTCTTGGGCAGGTCGCGCAGGAACAGCTTGGCCGCCTCCTGCGCTGCTTCCATCCGCGTCGGCTTGACATCGCTGACGCGCATGCTGAGCGACACGTCGATCGCCAGCATGATCGTCGAGCGGGCCCACGGCAGCGTCACCTTCGCGAGCGGTCGCGCGGCGGCCAGCAGCAGCACCGCACACGCGATGAAGAGCAGCGCGGGCGGCACGTGTCGACGCCATGGTCGGTCCGCCGTCTCGCGCAGCACTTGCAGATTGCTGTAGCGCAGCGCCTGCTTGCCGCGTCGACGCAGAAGCCAGAGGTAGAGCACCGGCAGCAGGGGCAGCGCCAGCATCGACCACAGGTACTGAGGCCAGAGGAACGTCATGGCGAGGGCGCGTCGACGGGCCGGTGCAGCGCGTCGAGCGTGACGCGCGCAGTCGTCGCTAAGCGGGCAACTCTAGCGTGCGATCGTCCCCGGCGCACCGTAGAGGACGAAGCCCGCCCAATGCACGGGGTTGCCGAAGCGAGGGTCTCGGGCCATCTCCTGCTTTGTCTTCATGAGCGCTCGATCGGGCGCTTCGCCGGCTTTCAGGTGGGTGAACAGCCGCGTCACGAACTGCGCGGCGCTCTGGTCGGGAACGCTCCACAGCGTGACGACCGCATTGCGGTTGCCGGCGATCATGAGCGCCAGGGGCAATCCCATCACGCCGGCCCCTGCGCGCACGGGGCCGATGCCGGTCTCGCAGGCCGACAGGACGATCAGCTCGCTGCTCAGCTCGTACAGCGGCAGCTCGCCGGCGGTCAGGTAGCCGTCGAAGCCGTTGGCGCCCGGCTGCCGCAGCACGATCGCCGACAGCGACGGGTGCGTGTACGACAGGTAGCCGTGCGTCGACACGAGGAGATAGCGGTAGCCCTTGAGCTCGCCGCTCGAGTTCAAGGCGGCCAGCTGGTCTTCCGACGCCTGCTCGCCGAGCAGCAGCCGCGGATGCGCGAACAGACGGCCGACGGCGCGCACCTCGCGCGCTGCACCGGGCAGCGGCGACCACCGCTTGCCCAGCGTGTCGAAAGCGCGCCGCGCGGCCGTGTCGTCGACCGCCAGGGCGGCGATCGCGCCGTCGAGCGCCGCGCTGCGCAGCGCGTCCTCGCCCGGCGATGCGGCGAGCGCCGGCATCGGCGCCGCGTCGAAGCGCGGCGCGCCGACCGCGAGCAGCTCGCGAGGGTGGCGCGCGGCGACAGGGCGCTGACGCAGCAGTCCGTAGACCGAGAACGACTGGACGTAGCCGATGGCGAATCGCTCGCCGAGCGCGCGGCCGCCGGGGGCGAGCAGATCGAAGGGCAGCAGCGCGAGCGCGCCGTCGGGCGATACGGTCAGGCGCGTCGCCGATGACGGGCAGTGCGCGAGCGCCGGCACGAGAACGTCCGAGAGCTCGCGCAGCGGCGCCGCGGCGCCGGCAGCGCGAGGCGCGGCCGACCAGGCGTCGCGCAGCTGCCGCACGGCCGCGTCGAGCACCTTCGGCGCGGGCAGCGCGCCGAAGGCGACGCGCTGCCCGCGCGCGCCGACGAAGACGCCCGCATGCTCGTCGCCGAGCACGAAGCTCAAAAGGCACGTGTCGGGCGCGAGCACGCGAGCCACGTCGGCGCTGCCGAGCACCGGCGCCTCGGCGACGGCGGCGAAGCGCGGATACGCCCGCCGCGCTGCGGCGCGCCGCGCGAGGTAGGCCTGCGCTTCGACCTCGCGGCGCGCACCGGCCTCGACGCGCTCGGCGTCGCCCTGCGCCGCCGACCACGCGGCATCGGCGGCGCGCACGCGCGCGCGCAGCGCGGCGAGCTCGTGGCGGACCGCGGCCGGCAGGGTCGGGCTGGTGTCGCCCGCGACCGCGCCCAGCGTGGCGAGAAGCACCCGGCCCTTGAAGCGCTCGGACAAGTCGAACGCCGCGTCGACCTCGCCGCGCGACGCGCGCAGGGTCACGTAGCGCAGGTAAGGCCCGGCGTACGTCACCTGCAGCAGCGACGCGGCGTCCTCCGACAGCCCGAGCCGCTCGGCCTGATCGGCCAGGTCGACGAACTGGCGGAGCGCGTCCTCGAGCATGGCGGGATCGCCGAGTCGCTCGGAGGCCTGCGCCGCCGTGCCGAGCAGGACCATCGCCCGACGCCGGTCGCCGATGGTGCGGATCCGCTCGAGGACGATCGCCAGTTGCTCGCGTGCCGCACCGGCGTCGCCGGCCGACGCGAGCGCGGCCGCGAGCAGCGAGCGCGCGACGATCGTCAGCTCGCCGGTCTCGCCGAAGACCTCGGTGGCGGGTGCGATCAGCGCTTCGCCGACCCGCACGGCGTCGGCGTGGCGCCCGACCAGGTCGAGCAGCTCGACGAGATGGATCTGCGTGTTGAGCGTCTGCGGATGCTTCGGGCCGAGGCGCTCGACGGCAGCGTCGATCTGCGGCTCGACGATCTTGAGCGACTCCAGCGGGCGACCCAGCTCCCCGAGGATCAGCGACAAGCTGCGTGCCGAAATGACGGAGGCGATGTGGCCGGCGCCGTAGAGCCGGTTGTAGCCCTCCGACGCCTCGCGAGCGAAGGGCAGCGCCCCCTCGTTGTCGCCGAGCTGGCGCAGGTTGTCCGCGTAGTTGTTGACGGAGCGCAGCGTGTCGGGATGCTGGGGGCCGGCGATCTCGCGCGCGAACAGGTAGCTCCGCTGGTGCGCGAGCAGGCCTTCCGACAGGCGGCCCACCGGCGTGTAGGCCGAGCCGAGCCGGTCCTGCAGCGAGGCGGCGCGCAGGGATCGTTCCGGGCCGAGCTGCGCGGCCAGCGCTTCCAGCTCGGGGATCGACGCGGCGTACGCGCCGAAGCGGATGTGGCTGCGCGCCAGGAGCAGGCGGCCCTCGTAGAGCAGCGGATCGTCGGGGTCGAGGGCCTCGCGCATCGTCGCGAGCAGCGCCGCGGCGTCGGCGATGGCGGTGTCAACGCGCAGGGTCAGGCGCGCGCGCAGCCACGCCCGCTCCATCCGCAGCACCTGCCGGTGACTCGCGCCCAGCGCCGCGCGAACGCCGGCTCGCTCGGGCTCGAGCAAGGCGATGACGTCGCGCTGGAGGTCGAGGGATTCGAGGGCGCCTGCCAGGTCGAGCAGCGCCTCCACCGTCGGCTGCGCATGGGCGCCGTGGCGCTCGCGCAGCGCCTGCCAGCGCGCGCGGCCCGAGGGCACGGGGTCCTTCACTTCGCCCGCCTCGATCGCCGCGGCGAGCGCACGCCACTGCAGCTCGCGCAACAGGGGCGCATCGGCATCCGGCGCGGCTCCGAACACTTGCGCTGCACGCTGCCTGCGCTCGGCACGCGCCTGCAGCGCGCCCGCCCGCCGGCCGGCCTCGTCGAGCGTCTCGGTGTCGACCGCGGCCGCGATCAGCAGCGCGCGCTGCGCGGCGTCGATCCCGTCGTCGCGAACGACGGCCGGCGCCCATTCGCGCACGGCGCAGCTCGCGCCGGGCCATGCGCCGGTCAGCACCGGCCCGGCGCCGGCGCCGCGAACGAGCGTCAACGGGACGCGCCCAGCCGGCGGCGCAGTGTCGGTCACGGCCAGCGGCACGAGGCGACCGTCGTCGATCAGAAGCGCCGCGTGCGCGTCGTCGGTGTCGCTCGCCGTCACCTTCACGCGCTGATCGGGCTGGAGGAGGCGCGCGCAGTCGGCGCCGTCGCCGGTCACGGCGGCTGCGGCCGCGAGCTGCGGAAGCGCTGCCAGCAGGCAAAGCCAAGTCGATCGCATTGCGAGTCTCCTGCGTGGATTACATTGCGCTGCCGCCAACGTCCGGGTGTACGGGATGGACCCGAAAGATCTGCTGGTCCTGTCGGAGTTGCTGGACCAGTTGCTCGACCTGCCCGACGACGAGGCGCGCGCACGCTGGCTCGACGCGCTCGCGCCGCCGCGCGATGCGCTGCGTCCGGAGCTCGAGAGGCTGCTGGCCGCTCGGGCCGCGACCGGCCTCGATCACGGCGCACCGGTCACCGACCTGCTCGCCACGGCCAACGATGGGCGGGGATGGGCCGCCGGCGACCGCGTCGGCCGCTATCGGTTGACGCGGCCGCTCGGCCGCGGCGGCATGGCGGTGGTGTGGCTGGCCGACACGGCCGACGCGCCGCAAGACGCGCCCGTGGCGCTGAAGTTCCCGGCGATCTCGCTCGACGGCACCGCGTTCATGGAGCGGTTCGCGCGCGAGCAGCGCTTCCTCTCCGCCCTGGATCATCCCGGCATCGCCAGGCTCGTCGATGCCGGCGTGAGCGCGGCAGGACACCACTTCCTCGCGCTGGAGTACGTCGACGGCGTGCCGCTCGACGCCTATTGCGACGAGCACGCCCTCGGCCTGCGCGCCCGCGTCGAGGTGATGCTGCAGGTGCTCGATGCGGTGGGCCATGCCCATGCGCGGTCGATCCTGCACCGCGACCTGAAGCCCTCGAACATCCTGGTCGAGCACGGCGGTCGTCCGCGACTGCTCGACTTCGGCATCGCCAAGCTGCTGGTCGACGGCAGGGCGCAGGAAACCGAGCTGACGCAAGCGCTCGGCCGCGCGATGACGCCCGACTACGCGAGCCCGGAGCAGATCGCCGGCGGCAGCGTCGGCGCCGCCAGCGACATCTACGCGCTCGGCGTCATCCTGTACCAGCTGGCCTGCGGCCGGCGCCCGCCGTCGGCGGGTCGCAAGTCCCGCCCTCCGTGGCGCGAGGCCTTCGTCGCGCGCGAGCCACCGCCGCCGAGCCTCGCGTGCCGCGCCGACGCCGTCGTGACGCGTGCAGAAGGCGGTGTCGACGCGCTCTCTCGCGCACTGACCGGCGACCTCGACGCGATCATCCTCAAGTGCTTGCGCAAGAACCCCGCCGAGCGCTATGCCAGCGTCGCCGACTTGGCCGCCGACCTCGCTCGCTGGCTCGACCACGAGCCCGTGCTGACGGCGTTCGCGCGCTGGCGTTTCCGCGCCGGACTGCTCCTGAAGCCGCATCGCGCCGCGCTCGCGGTCGGGCTGGTGCTCGTCGTCGCGCTCGGGCTCTCGCGCCAGGGGCATGCCGTCGCGCAAGCGCTCGCGACCGGGCTCACGCCGGCGTTGCCGGCCGAGCAGAGCGTCGTCCTCGTCACGATCGGCGCCGACGACTACCAGCGGGTCTTCAGCGGCACCAGCCCGCTCGACCCGCCACGACTGCAGGCGCTGGTGGCGCGGATCCTCGAAGGCGAGCCCGCGGTCGTCGGGGTCGACATCGATACCTCCGCTCCCGGCTTCGCGGACTTGCGAACCGCCTTCGCGCCCGCGCGCGCGGCGCGCGTCGTGTGGGGGCGCGGCATCGCCGCTTCCGATGACGCCAGGACGCTGCCGATACCGCGCCCCGTGCTCGGCGGACCCGACCTCGCCGGACCCTGGCGCTGGGGCCTCGCGGTGTCGATTGCCGACGGCGGCGATGGCGTGGTGCGCTGGTTTCGCCGGATCGTCGCGACGAGCGAAGGCGCCCTGCCCACGCTCGCCGAAGCGCTGGTGACGGGGTTGCGCGCATCGCCCGCCGGCGACGCGCCGCAGGCGCTGCGCGGCCTTCGCTACCCGCGCACCGAGCGAGTGGAGCTTCCGGCGTCGGTCGTGCTCGCCGACGGCTTCGCCTGGCGCGACCGCATCCGCGGCCGGGTCGTGATCCTCGGCGGCCGCTACGACGCCGCCGACGTGCATCCGACGCCGCGCGGCTTGCTGCACGGGCTCGAGATCCTCGCGCACACGGTGGAAACGGAGCTGGCCGGTCGCGCCCATTCGAGGCCGTCGTTGGCGGCGCTGCTCGCGGTCGCCGTGGTCGACGGCGGCGCCGCCCTGCTCCTGTTCCGACGTCATCGCCGTCGCTTCGCGGTGCCGGCGACGTTCTTCGCCGGCGTCGGCGTCGCCGCGGGCCTCGCGCTCTTCGGCGTGCTGGCCGCATGGTCCTACTCGCTGCTGGTGGCCGCGGCCATCACCGCCAGCATGGCCGTGCTGAGCCACCGCGTCGCGGCGGACTAGGAGGGGTCGACGGCGGCTCGGCCTCAGCGGCCGGCCATCGACATCGCGGCCTTGCGCCAGGACGATGAGCCCGCAGAGCCGCGCTTTCCTCATCGATCCCCCTGCGTGAGTCGAGACGATCTGCAGCACGCGCCGATTCCGAGGCCGTGCCCACCCTGTCGGGCCGACCTGATCCAGCGCAGTCGGGCTCCCG
>DATIDZ010000361.1:0-4339 GCA_035456045.1 Caldimonas sp. | reverse complement strand
GGCCATCGCAGCGGCGAGGTAGAGAGACAGGAACGCCGAGAGCGCCAGCACCGCGAGCGCGGCGAGCCCTGCCGACAACCCGCCGTAGCGGTGCATGCTGACGTAGAGCCACCAAGTGCCGGCGCACAGCCAGCCGACGCCGAAGACGAAGCCGAGCGCCGCGGCGCGCCGCGCCGACGATCGGCCGACGCGCCAGGCGAGGAGCGCGATCGCCGCGATCTGCAGCGGCCAGAGGTCGCTCGCGACGAACGCGACCGTGTGCAGCGCGCCGAGCGCGGCGAGCAAGGCGAGCTCGATCGCCGGCCGCCGCAGCACGTCGAGCACGCCGATCGGCGCGATCCCGCCGATGGCGGGCGCCTCGGCGGCGTCGTCGCTCAAGCGCCGTCGGACCCGAGCGCCTCTTCGGCGGCGCGGGTCACCTTGAACCAGCGCACGGCGCCGCCGCGCGCCAGCATCACCGAGAAGACGAGGCCGCCGACCGTCACCGACTCGCCGCGTCGCGGCACCCGGCCGAGCTCGTGCGCGACCAGGCCGCCGATGGTGTCGAACGCGTCGGTCGGCAAGGCGACGTCGAAGGCCTCGTTCACCGCGGCGAGCGTCGCGTCGCCGGCGACGCGCTGGCTGCCGTCGGCGAGCGTGTAGATGCTCGACTCGGCGTCGTTCTCGTCGAACTCGTCCTCGATCTCGCCGACGATCTCCTCGAGCACGTCCTCGAGCGTGAGCAGGCCGGCGGTGTGGCCGAACTCGTCGATGACGATCGCGATGTGGTTGCGGTTGGTGCGGAAGTCGCGCAGCAGCTCGTTGAGCGCCTTCGACTCGGGAACGAAGAACGCCGGTCTGAGCAGCGTGCGCAGGTTGAGGTCGGGCGAGCGCTGGAGCTTCAGCAGGTCCTTCGCCATCAGGATGCCGATGACGTTGTCGCGCCGCTCCTCGAACACCGGAAAGCGCGAATGGCCGGTGTGGATGATGACGTGGAGCATCTCCTCGAACGGCGCGTCGATGTCGAGCAGGTCCATGTGACGGCTCGCGACCATGACGTCGCCGGCGGTCATGTCGGCCATCCGGATCACGCCCTCGAGCATCATCCGCGACTCGGGCTCGATCAGCTCCTTGTTCTCGGCGACCGCGAGCGATTCGATCAGCTGGTCGCGCGAGCCGGGCCTGGACACCACGAGGTCGAGAAGCTTCTTGAAGACAGAGCGTTTCTCGGCCGCGGCGGCGGCCTTGTCGGCGCCTCGCGGGGCGCGGGCGGCGGAAAATTCGGACATGGGGGTCGAGCGCGGCCGGAGGGAAGCGGCCGAAAAGCGGAACGGGGGAGCTTACCGCACCGGTCTGACCCGCTCCTTGACAGGTCTGCTACCTTGAAAGACCCGCCGCTCGCCCGCATGTGGCACGCTCGCGCCCGGCGCAGCCGCCGCCCGCCAAGACCCTGACCGAAGGTGCCCCGCCCATGAGCCTGATCCCCGCCACCATCCTCACCGGCTTTCTCGGCTCGGGCAAGACGACACTCCTGAAGCGAGTGCTCACAGAGGCGCACGGGCAGAAGATTGCAGTGATCGAGAACGAGTTCGGCGAGGAGAACATCGACAACGAGATCCTCGTCCAGGATGCCCGGGAGCAGATCATCCAGCTCAACAACGGCTGCGTGTGCTGCACGATCCGGGAGGACCTGCGCACGACGCTTGCAGACCTGGCCCAGAAGAAGCGCAAGGGCGAGATCGACTTCGACCGCGTCGTCATCGAGACCACCGGCCTCGCCGACCCGGGCCCGGTCGCGCAGACCTTCTTCATGGACGACGAGATCGCCGAGACGTACCTGCTCGACTCGATCCTGACCCTGGTCGACGCCAAGCACGGCGACCAGCAACTCGACGATCGCCAGGAAGCGCGCCGCCAGGTCGGCTTCGCGGATCAGATCTTCATCAGCAAGACCGACCTGGTCGACGACGGCACGGTCGAGGCGCTGATCCATCGCGTCAAGCACATGAACCCGCGCGCGCCGCAGACGAGGGTGAACTTCGGCGAGGTGCCGATCAAGGACGTGTTCGACCTCAAGGGCTTCAACCTCAACGCCAAGCTCGACATCGACCCCGACTTCCTGAAGGAAGACGAGCACGGTCACGATCATCACGACCACGACCATGAGCACGGCGAGCACTGCGACCACCCGCACCACCACGCCCACGACGACGACGTGAAGTCGTTCGTCTTCCGCGCCGACAAGGCCTTCGACGCGGGCAAGCTGGAAGACTTTCTCGGCGCGATCGTCCAGGTCTACGGGCCGAAGATGCTGCGCTACAAGGGCGTGCTGAGCATGAAGGGCTCCGACCGCAAGGTCATCTTCCAGGGCGTGCACCAGCTGATGGGCAGCGACCTCGGGCCCAAGTGGGCGCCCGGCGAGAAGAAGGGCAGCAAGATGGTGTTCATCGGCATCGACCTGCCGCAGGACATCCTCAAGCAGGGCCTGGAGCAATGCCTGGTCTGAGGCGGCGGCGGCCGCACCGGTCGCCTTCGGACAGACGCTGACACGTCCTCGACGACGGCCGCGGCCGCGGCCAGAGGGCGTGACTACAATCCGCGGCGGTCAAAAACGGTCGCGCCCTTCGCGACGCGCCTTGCGAGAGAAGGTCGCGCCGCCGTTGCGAGGAGAACCCGTGAAGAAACCAGTCGCCAAGAAGACAGCAAAGAAGACCGCCGCACCGGCCCGGACGCGCCCGGCCGTGAAGAAGGCCGCGTCAAAGGGGTCCGGCCCGGCCAAGGGCAAGTCGCCCCCGGTCAAGAAGGCAGCCGCCAAGAAGCCGGTCGCAGCCAAGAAGCCGGTCGCCAAGAAGGCGCCGCCCAAGGGCGCGCCCAAGAGCAGCGCGTCGAAGAGCACGCCGCCCGCGCCCAAGAAGCAGATCGCGACGGCCGGTGCGCACAAGGCCGTCGCGGCCAAGATGCCGCCCGCGCCCAAGCCGGCGCCGGCCGCCAAGAGCGCGGTCGCAGCCAAGCCGGCTGCTTCCCCCGCTGCCGCAGTTCCCAAAGTCGCCGCGCCGGTGCCTCCCGTGGCGCCGGGAGCGCCCATTGCCACGCCGAACGGCTTCGTTCCGCGCAAGCCCGGCCGCGGCACTCCCAAGTACTTCGTCGCGCCGGTGCAGGCCCCGCTGCCGCCGCCGACCTCACGATTCGCCGACCGGTTCGCGCCGCCCCGGCCCCCGACCCGACAGATGAACAAGCAAGAGACCGATACGCCCAAACACGCGCACAAGGCCGATCCGAAGCTGGCCAACGCCTGGAAGACCAAAGCGGGGCGCGACCTCAGCGACGAAGAGCTGCTGGCCATGCCGGAATCGGAATACATGAACGAGAAGCAGCTCGAGTTCTTCCGGATGAAGCTGCAGGCACTCAAGGACGACCTGCTCAGCAACGCGGGCGAGACCACGGAGCATCTGCGCGAGGACACCTCGATCGTGCCGGACCCGGCCGACCGGGCGACCATCGAGGAAGAGCACGCCCTGGAGCTGCGCACCCGCGACCGCGAGCGCAAGCTGCTCAAGAAGATTTCCCAGTCCCTCGGCCGCATCGAGTCGGGCGAGTACGGTTTCTGTGACGAAACCGGCGAACCCATCGGCCTCGGCCGCTTGATCGCCCGACCCACCGCTACACTGTCGCTCGAAGCGCAGCAGCGGCGCGAGCTGAAGCAGAAGATGTTCGGCGACTAGGTCGGCGCCGGGGCGATTCGGCCCAGCGCGCGGCCGGCCAAAAGCCGGTGGCGGCCGCTCTGCTCAGGGACTTCTCGATGGCAGCGGAACCCAAAGACACGACCAGTTTCTTTCGCAAGGTGGTCAAGTTCGTGGCCAACCCGGCGACGGAATGGGCCGAGCTCGAGCTGCCCACCGACGAGAGCCGCGAGAACGATTACGCCAAGGGCGAGCTCAAGGCGATGATCGAGCGCAAGCGGCGCAACGATTTCGTGCGCAAGCGCGAGTTCGACATGCTGCGCAAGGTGCGCCGCGAAGGCCTCTCGGGCGAGCAGCTCGCCGCCCTCGGCGGGTCGTCGCGCATCGACGACTCGCAGCCGCGCATCTCCGACCAGCCGGTGCGCCAGGACGCCGGCGTCAAGGCCAAGATCGACGAGATCGAGCAGCAGATGGTCGGCGACAACTACGCCAGCACCCAGCGCCGCGGTCCCGAGTTCTACAACGCGCCGACGCAGCCGGTGCCGATCGACATGGCCGGCCGGCCGGCCGCCAACGCGCCGACGCCGCTGCCGCTGGGCGGCCAGGTCGAGGATTTCGTCCCCGCCGCCGAGCCGGTGGGCAAGATCATCAAGAGCGTGCCCGCGGCGGCCCGTGCGCAG
>DATIDZ010000360.1:0-5811 GCA_035456045.1 Caldimonas sp. | reverse complement strand
AATCTCGGGCGCGAGCGACGACGGCCGGCCGCGGCCGAAGAAGAAGCGCAGCCGCGTCGCCGCGGTCGCGGCCGCCACGAGGCCCGCCGCGAGGAGGAGGAGCCCGGCCAGCAGCGGCGCGCCGGCCAGGCGCAGCTCGCTCTGCTCCATCGCGGCCTTCGCCCACAGCAGGCTGACGACGCCGGCGACGACGAGGAGCGCGCCGCACAGCCACAGCAGCCGGTTCTGTAGCTGGTACGGATTCGGCAGCTCGAGGAGCTTCGATTCCGACCCGTACTCGTACGACATGAGAAGACCCTGTGGGATGCGTCGCGGCGAGTTTAGGGCCGCGCGCCTCGGGGAACGGCCCCGGGGCGGCGATCCGATCGCCGGACTGCCCCGGCCCCGCGACCGGCGGCGCACGCCGACGCGCTACCCTTGCGCCATGACGCCGACGCCTTCGCAAGCTCCGCCTTCCGTCGCCGGCGGCGATCCGCTCGCCGCCCCGGCGCTCGCGCTCTTCGCCGACCTCGAGGTCGAGGTCGGCGCGCCGATCGAGGTCGGCAAGGTCGCCGCCGGCGTGCGCCGCGTCATTCCGATCGTCGGCGGCCGTTGCGTCGGCCGCGGCTTCGACGCGCGCGTGCTGCCGGGCGGCGCCGACTTCCAGCTCATCGCGAGCGAGACGATGGCGCGCCTCGAGGCCCGCTACGTGCTCGAGACCGACGCCGGCGACCGCATCTACGTCCACAACGACGCGATCCGCACGGCGGCGCCGGCGGTGATGGCGCGCCTCGTCCGCGGCGAGCCGGTCGATCCGGCCGAGGTCTACTTTCGCTGCGTGCCGCGCTTCGAATGCGCCGCGCCGGCGCTCGCCTGGATCGGCGAACGCGTCTTCGTCGGGGTCGGCGTGCGCCGTCCGAGCACGGTGGTGATGCGCTTCTTCGAGGTTCTCTAGGGCGAGAGCGCGCGAGGCATGCCCGAGGGGCCGTCGATCGTCATCCTGAAGGACGAGGCCAAGCGCATCGTCGGCCGGCGCATCGTTGCCGTCGAGGGCAACACGAAGATCGACAAGGAGCGCCTCGTCGGCCAGCGCATCGTCGCCTTGCGCAGCTGGGGCAAGCACTTCCTCGTCGAGCTGCCGGCGTTCGCGCTGCGCGTCCACTTCATGATGTTCGGCAGCTACCGGATCGACGCGCGCAAGGAGGCCGAGCCGCGCCTCGGCCTGCGCTTCGCGCGGGGCGGCGAGCTCAACCTATACACCTGCTCGGTGCGCTTCATCGACGAGCCGCTCGACGCGGTCTACGACTGGAGCGCCGACGTCATGTCCGACACCTGGGATGCGGCGGCCGCGCGCAGGAAGCTGCGCGCGATGCCCGACGTCCTCGTCTGCGACGCGCTGCTCGACCAGAACGTCTTCGCCGGCGTCGGCAACATCATCAAGAACGAGGTCCTGTTCAGGATCCGGCTCCATCCGCTGTCGACCGTCGGCGCGCTGCCGGCCCGAAAGCTCGCCCAGCTGGTCGAGGAGGCGCGTCGCTACAGCTTCGATTTCCTCGCGTGGAAGAGGGCCTTCGTCCTGCGCAAGCACTGGCTCGCCCACACCCGGCGAACGTGTCCGCGCTGCGCGATCCCGCTCGTCAAGGCGCACCTCGGCACGACGCACCGGCGCAGCTTCTTCTGCGAGCGCTGCCAGAGGCGTTACGGGGGCTGACGACGGCGCCGGCGCCCTGTGGACGAGGGGCGCCCAGCCCCTGCGGGCGTGGGGCGCCGTGCGCCAGTCGTGCAATCCGGCACGGATCGCGGGGACAAGCTCGGCCGGGCGCCGCCGATAACTTCGCTATCCCCGTGTGCCTCGTGCTCTGCGGCACTCCATGAAAAAAGTCAAAACCACCGATGAGATCGACGTCCAGGCGCTGCGCGTCGGCATGTACGTCCATCTCGACGTCGGCTGGATGTCGCACCCGTTTCCGCTGAGCAGCTTTCGCATCACGACCGCGGCGCAGCTCGCGACCATCCGCTCGCTCGGCCTGCGCACGGTGCGCTGGAGCCCGCAGCAGAGCGACCTGAGCTCCGGCGCGGCGACGCGGGCGCTGACGACGCTGCCGGGCCCGCTGCCCGTCGCCGGCGACGCCGCCAACGACTCGGGCCTCGACGACAGCGACGCTGTCGACACCGTCCCCTATGCGCTGCCCGTCGACGACAACGTCGTCGACGCGGCGGCCCACGCGGCGCAGCGCGCGCAGGCCGAGCGCGCGCGCAAGCTCGCAAGCCAGCGCGACGCCGAGGAGCGCTGTGCGCGCCAGTACGGCGAGGCGGCGCGCGCCTGCCGGCAGACGCTCGACCTCGTCGCCAGCAAGCCGCAGGAGGCGCGCGAGCAGGCGGAGGCGCTGGCGCGGTCGGTCCTCGAGAAGATGGTCGGCGAGCAGGACCTGTGCATCCGCATGCTCACCGAGGGCGCCGGCGACAAGGCGTCGATGCACGCGATGAACGTCGGCATCATCTCGCTGCTGATGGGCCGCTGCTTCGGATTCGGCGACGAGGAGATGCACGACCTCGGCGTCGGCGCGATGCTGCACGACGTCGGCAAGATCGAGATGCCGGCGCGCCTGCGCCACCGCGAGGACAACTTCTCGCCGAACGAGGTGCGCGCCTACGAGGAGCACGTCGAGATGGGGCTGGCCCAGGCCCGCCGCATGGGCCTGTCGGCCGGCGCGATGGCGGTCATCGGCCAGCACCACGAGCATGCCGACGGCAGCGGCTTCCCGGCCAAGCTCAACAGCGACCGGATGACGATGGCGGCGCGCATCGTCGCCCTCGTCAACCGCTACGACAACCTGTGCAATCCGCACCTGCTCGCCAAGGCGCTGACGCCGCACGAGTCGCTGTCGCTGCTGTTCGCGCAGGGCCGCGCCAAGTTCGACACATCGATCCTCGGCTCCTTCATTAAGATGATGGGCGTCTACCCGCCCGGCTCGACGGTCCAGCTCACCGACGACCGCTACGCGCTCGTCGTCTCGGTCAACTCGGCGCGGCCGCTGAAGCCGAACGTCATCGTCCACGACGCCGCGACGCCGCGCGCCGACGCGCTCGTCCTCGACCTCGAGAAGGCCGGCGGCATCGGCATCCGGCGCAGCGTTCGCGCGCAGCAGCTGCCGCCGACCGCGCTCGAGTACCTGGCGCCGGGCCCCCGCGTCACCTACTTCTTCGAGCCGTCGGCGCCGATCGACGAGGAATGAACAATCCGCTCCCCGTCGACCCGTTCAGCGTCGCGGAAGCGGCGCGTCGCACCTGGCCGGCGCTGATCGAGGCGATGCTCGAGGCGGTCTGCCTGGTCGAGCCCGAAGGCCTGCGGATCGTCGCTGCCAACGGCGCTGCCGGCCGCCTGCTCGGCCTGCCGCCGGCCGAGCTCGTCGGCCGCGACATGCTGGCGACCGCGCCGACGCCGGAGGACGAGTCGTTCTGGCAGCGCGTCGGCGACAAGGGCAGCTGCGGCCACATCCTCTCCGATTCGTACGTCACCCATGCCGGCGGCCGGGCGGTGCCGGTCGTGCGCCGGGTCAGCCGGATCGAGCCGGCGCCGGGCAACGCGCTCTACGTCGTCGCCCTGGTCGACCGCAGCGAGCAGAAGCGGATCGAGGATGCGGTCGCGGTCGGCACCGCCGAGCTGGCGGCGACGCTGGAATCGGTCGCCGACGGCGTTCTGGTGGTCGATCTCGCGGGGCACATCAGCCACTTCAACCGCCGCTTCGCCACGTTGTGGGAGCTGCCGGACGAGATGCTCCTGCTTCGCGCCGACGACGAGATCTTCGACTGGATGCGCCAGCGCGTCGCCGATCCGGCGTCGTACATGCGGCGGCTGGCCGAGATCGACCAGGAAACGATGCTCCGCGCCACCGACACGCTGGCGCTGGCGTCGGGGGCCGTGCTCGAGCGGGTGACCCTGCCGCAGCTCAGCCGGGGCCGGCCGATCGGCCGCGTGTTCTCCTTCCGGGTTCTCGCCGCCGGCACCTCCTGAGCGGCCCGGCCCGGCGCCGGGCGTCCGGATTGCCGTGCTCGGCTATCTCGCCAGGCGGCGGGCGACCTCGCTAAAGTCGAGGCCGTTCAACGACTACCCGGAACGCCACCATGTCCGCGATCGCCGGTGTGCTCGAGCAGCGCCTCGGGTCCCTGAGTCTTCCCCTCGCCGTCGTCCTCCCCGGCGGGCGACGAATCGGCCGCAAGGACGCTGCCGTGACGTTGCGCCTGAACGACCTGTCGCCGCTCACCCACCTCGTCACCGGCGAGGTCGGCAAGGTCGGCCAGGACTACGTCGAAGGCAAGGTCGATCTCGACGGCGGCATGCGCGAGCTGATGGCCGCGGCCGCCGAGCTCATGCCGGGCGATCCGACGCAGCCGCGCGCGGCGGTCCCTGCGCCGCTGGCCTGGGTGCGCAAGGCGGCGCTGACGGCGCGCTCGCGCGCGCGCCACCGCCCGGAAGCCGACGCCGAGCAGGTCCAGTTCCACTACGACGTCTCCGACGACTTCTACGCGCTCTGGCTCGACCCGCGCCGGGTCTACTCGTGCGCGTATTTCCGCGATCCGGCGATGACGATCGCCGAGGCGCAGACCGCCAAGCTCGAGCACATCTGCACCAAGCTGATGCTGAAGGAAGGCGATCGCTTCCTCGACATCGGCGCGGGCTGGGGCGGCCTCCTGCTCTTCGCTGCCGAGAACTACGGGGTGCGCGCGCAGGGCATCACGCTGAGCAAGAACCAGCACGCCCACGTGAACAAGGTGATCGCCGAGCGCGGCCTCGCCGGCCGCGTGCGCATGGACCTGATCGACTATCGCCACCTCGACGAGAGCGAGCCGTACGACAGGATCGCGTCGGTCGGCATGTTCGAGCACGTCGGCCGGGCGCGCCTGCCCGAGTACTTCGGCAAGATCCGGCGCCTGCTCAAGCCCGGCGGCCTGCTGCTCAACCACGGCATCACGGCCGGCGGGACGCGCAACCACCAGCTCGGCTCGGGCCTGGGCGACTTCATCGAGAAGTACATCTTTCCCGGCGGCGAGCTGGAGCACGTCTCGCATGTCCTCGAGCACACCGCCGACGCGGGGCTCGAGGCGGTCGACGTCGAGAACCTCCGCCCGCACTATGCGAAGACGCTGTGGGCCTGGAGCGATGCGCTCGAGGCGCAGCTCGGCGCGGCGCGGACGCTGACGACCGACACCGTCCTGCGCGCCTACCGCCTCTATCTCGCGGGCAGCGCGATGTGCTTCGAGCGCGCCTGGCTGTCGCTGCACCAGATGCTGTGCGCGCGGCCGAGCGGCGACGTCGAGTCGGGCCCGATGCGCGGCGCACAATCGGCGTTCCCCTTCAACCGCGGCTACATGTACCCGCAGCGCTGAGGCGCACCGACCGATGTACCGATTCAAGTCGAAGGCCGACGGCGACCTGATCATGATGGCGCCGGTCGGCGACCAGCTCCTGCGCATCATCGGTCGCGAGCCCGCGGCCCGGGGAATCATCGCGGCGGCGGCCCTGCCGCAGGCGATCGCCGCGCTCGAGGAGGCGATCGCCGCGGCGGAAAGCGCGCGCGGCGACGCGCGCAACGCCGACGACGACGATGAGGCCGGCGCGGCCGACCGCGTCGGCCTCCGGCAGCGCGCCTGGCCCCTGCTCGAGATGATGCGGCGCTCGCTCGCCGAGCGCGCCGACATCGTCTGGGGCGTCTGATTCGGGCGGGCCCCTCCGCCCACAGCAGCGAGGACACCATGAAACTCTGGAGCGACAGCTGGCCCAACGGCGAGCGCATCCCTGCCCGCTACGCGTGCGGCCGCCTCGATGCGGCC
>DATIDZ010000359.1:0-15602 GCA_035456045.1 Caldimonas sp. | reverse complement strand
CTGACCGGGAATCACGAGCGCAGCGAGCAGCCCCTTGAAGATCGCGTCGCGGCCGCGGAAGCGCAGCTTCGCGAACGCATAGCCGGCCATGACGTTGAAGCTGACCGAGATCAGCGTCGCCCCGACGGCGATCGCCAGGCTGTTGAAGACGTAGCGGCCCATGCCGATGCTGCCGCTGTTCCTGATGCTGAAGCCGCTCGGCCTCATCAACAGCTACGGCGGCGCGATCGTGCCGGCGATGGCCAGCATCTTCGGCATCTTCCTCGTTCGCCAGTTCGCGCGCGGCATTCCGGACGACCTGCTCGAGGCCGCGCGCGTCGATGGCGCGAGCGAGTTCCGCATCTTCCTCACCATCGTCGTCCCGCTGCTCGCGCCGGTGCTCGCCACGCTCGCGGTCTTCAGCTTCCTCGGCAGCTGGAACGACTTCATGTGGCCGCTGATCGTCCTCACCGACGACGCGCTGCACACGCTGCCGGTCGCGCTCGCCGGCCTGTCGCGCGAGCATGTGCAGGACAGCGAGCTGATGATGGCGGGGTCGGTGGTGACGGTGTTGCCGGTGCTGGTCCTCTTCCTCGCGCTGCAGCGCCAGTACATGGCCGGACTGATGGCGGGCGGCGTGAAGGGATGAGGAGGCTCGCGGCCGTCCTCGGGCCGGCGCTCTTCGCGGCGTTGCCGGCACTGGCACAGGCACAGCCGCGGGACGTGATGCTCGACGACTTCGACAACCCTTCGGCGTGGGCCCTGGTCGCTTCCGACGACGTCAAGGCGAGCCTCCGTCCGATCGAGGGCGAGCAGGGCAAGGCCCTGTGCATCGATTTCGACTTCGGTCGCGTCACCGGCTATGTGGCGGCACGGCGCGCGTTGCCGATCGAGTTTCCCGGTCGCTTCGAGCTGGCGCTGAGGGTGCGTGGCGATGCGCCGGCGAACGCGCTGCAGCTGAAGCTCGTCGACGACAGCGGCGCCAACGTCTGGTGGGGCCGCAGGAACGACTATCGATTCCCGTCCGAGTGGCAGACCGTCAGATTCCGCCAGCGCGAGATCGAGTTCGCCTGGGGTCCGACGTCCGACCGCGCCCTCCGCCGCACCGCGGCGGTCGAGCTTGTGATCGCGTCGGGCAGCGGAGCCGGACGCGGCAGCGTCTGCTTCGATCGTGTCGCGTTGCGCGAACTGCCGGCGAGCGAGCCGGCGATCGCGGCGAAGGCAACGGCGGCCTCGTCCCTGCCCGGGCACGACGCCGCGAACGCGATCGACGGCCGCCCGGAGACCGACTGGCAGCCCACCGATCGGCGCGGTCCGAAAGCGGTGCTCAAGGTCGACTACGGCACACCGCGGGAGTTCGGCGTGCTCGCGCTGCGCTGGCGCGCCGGTGCGGCCGCCTCGCGCTACGCCATCGAGCTGTCCGACGACGGCGCGCACTGGCGCGCCGCGCGCCGCGTCGATCGCGCCCGCGGCGACGTGCAGATGCACTGGCTGCCCGATTCGGAAGCCCGGTTCGTCCGCATCAGCGTCGACGAACCCGCCGCGAGGGCGGTGGCGCTCGCCGAGCTCGCGCTGCGCGAGCCTGTCGACGCCAACGCGTTCTTCGCGCAGCTGGCGAAGGACTCCCCTCGCGGCCGGTATCCCCGCGCCTATCTGGCCCAGCAAGCGTACTGGACGGTGTTCGGCGTCGACGGCGGCCGGACCGCGTCGCTGCTCGGCGAAGACGGCGTCGTCGAGCCCGTCCCGGGTGTCGGCGCGCTGGAGCCTTTCCTGGTCGTCGACGGCGAGCTGCTGAGCTGGGCCGATGCGCGGATCGGCCACACGTTGCGCGACGGCGACTTGCCGATGCCGTCGGTGCAGTGGCGCGCCGGCGATCTCGCGCTGGACATCATGGCGTTCGGCGACGGCACGCCCGACGACGCCCAGGCGCTGGTGCGCTACGTCGTACGCAACCTCGCTGGACAAGCACGCAAGGTGACGCTCGCGCTCGCGTGGCGGCCTTTCCAGGCGAACCCGCCGACGCAGTTCCTCGCCCACCCGGGCGGAGCGAGCGCAATCGACGAATTGCGCTGGGACGGCCACGCCCTCGCCGTCAACGGCGTGCCGAGGCTGCAGCCGCTGGTCGCACCGAGCGCGGTGCGACTCGAGCCGTTCCCGGCCGGACCGGTCGGCGACTGGCTACGCAAGCGTCGGTCGCCACGGGGCGCGACGCGCATCGTCGACCCGTCGGGCTTCGCCAGCGCTGCGCTCCTCTTCGACCTGCGGCTCGGCCCGGGCGAGCAGCGCGACGTCGCGGTGGCGCTGCCCGTCCACGGCATGGCCAAGGTTTCGACGATGGCCGACTTCGCCGCTGCGGAATCGCGTGCCGCCGCGCATTGGCGCGGCCGCCTCGACCGCGTCCGGATCGCCGGCCCGCCCGAGGTCGAAGACATCGCGCGGACATTGCGCACGGCGTTGGGCCACATCCTCGTCAACCGCAGCGCGGCGGCGCTGCAGCCGGGATCGCGCGCGTACGCGCGCTCGTGGATCCGCGACGGCGCGCTCACGTCGTCGGCGCTTCTGCGCCTCGGCCAAGACGACGTCGCGCGCGACTTCCTGCTCTGGTTTGCGCCGTTCCAGTTCGCGAGCGGCAAGGTGCCGTGCTGCGCGACGGCGAGCGGTGCCGACCCGGTCCCCGAGAACGACAGCGATGGCGAGTTTGCGTTCGCCGCCGCCGACCTCTGGCAGTACACCCGCGACGAAGCCGCGGCGCGCGCCGTGTGGCCGCACGTGCGACGCGCGGTCGAGCACATGGACGCGCTGCGGACGAGCGAGCGCACCCCCGCCAACCTCGCCCCCGATCGCCGCGCCTACTTCGGCCTGATGCCGCCCTCGATCAGCCACGAGGGCTATTCCGACAAGCCGGCCTACTCGTACTGGGACAACTTCTGGACGGCGACCGGCTATCGCAGCGCGCTGCAGCTTGCACACGCCCTGGGCCTGGCGGACGATGCGGCGCGAATCGCCCGGCAGCGCGACGAGTTCCTGGTCGACCTGCTCGCCTCGATCTCCGCCAGCACGAAGCTGCACGGGCTGGACGTGCTGCCCGGCGCGGCCGATCGCGGCGATGTCGATCCGACGTCGAGCACCATCGCCCTCAGCCCGGGCGGCCTGCTGCGAACGCTCCCCGACGCCCTGGTGCGCAACACCTTCGAGCGCTACTGGCGCGACTTCAGCGAGCGCAGCAGCGGGGCCAGGCCGTGGGACGCCTACACGCCCTACGAATGGCGCACCGTCGGCAGCCTGGTCCGGCTCGGCCAGCGCGAGCGCGCGCTGGAGGCGATGGCGTTCTTCTACGGCCATCGCCGGCCGAGCGGCTGGAACCAGTGGGCCGAGGTGGTGCTGCGCGATGCGCGCGAGCCTCGCTTCCTCGGCGACATGCCGCACGGCTGGGTCGCGTCGGACCAGATTCGCTCGGTGCTCGACCTGTTCGCCTACGAAGACGAGGGCGCGCAGTCGATCGTTCTCGCGGCCGGAATTCCGCTCTCCTGGTTCGACGGCCCCGGGCTGACGGTGCACGAATTGCGCACGCCGTACGGTCGCCTCGGCTGGAGCGGCCGAGCGGTCACCGAGAACGCGCGCAGGGTCGTCGAGATCGACGTGCAGGGCCTGCGCACGCAGCCGCCGGGCGGCATCGAGCTGCGCGGGCCGTGGCCCGCGGCGTCGCGGGTCTCGATCGACGGCGTCGCACGCACCGGTGGCGCCGATTCGATCCGGTTGCCGAGCTCGCCCTCGCACATCCGCATCGAGCTGCCGTAGCGAAGGTTCGCGGTTGGCCGCGCCGCGCAGTCACGAAGGCGGCCGATGCGCTCCATCGAGCGCGACGTTGGCGCCGCGCAGGGCCGGTGGAGAGCTCGGCTTGATCAGCCAGACGGGGATCGACGACAGGTAGGGTCGCAGCCGCCCCTTCGACTCGAACCGGCTTCGGAACTGCGAGCGATGGATCCAGTCGCCCAGGCGCGCGACGATCCCGCCGCCGATGTACACGCCCCCGCGCGCACCGACCGTGAGCGCCAGATTGCCGGCGACGACACCGAGCAAGGCGAAGAAGAGCTCGACCGCTTCGACGCAGGCCACATCCGAACCGGCGATTGCCCGTGCCGTGACCTCCGCGGGCGAGAGCTGGAGCGGCGCACGGTCTGTTTCGGCGCACGCGAAGCGATAGAGGTTGACGAGACCGCCGCCGGACAACGCACGTTCCGCCGACGCATGGCCGAACTCGCGCCGAAGCGCAGCGACGACACGCTCTTCGCGTTCATCGCCGGCGCTCAGGGTCGCGTGGCCTCCCTCCGACGCGAGCGCCAGGGCGCCGCTGCCGGCGACGAGCAGGCAGCCCACCCCGAGGCCGGTGCCCGGGCCGAGCAGGGCGAGCGCTTCACCGGGGATCGCCTGGCCTGCGCCGACCGGCTCGAGCTCTTCGCGCGCCAACGCGGGCAGCGCCAGCCCGAGCGCGGTGAAATCGTTGAGCACGAGCAAGCGGCCGACGCCCAGCCGAAGTTGCAACGACCGGGTGGAGAAGGACCAGTCGCGATTGGTCATCGACACCCAGTCCCCGGCCACGGGAGTCGCGATCGCGATGGCGCACGACGCGGGCGGCGCGGAACCGACCTCGCGCAAATAGCTCGCGACGGCGGCCTCGAGGCTCGCGTGGTCGTCGCAGACGAGCTCGCGGATCCGGCTGACGCCTTCGCCTCGCGCAGCGACGACACCGAACCTCGCATGCGTGCCGCCGACGTCGCCGACCAGGCGCGGGAACGGTGCCGGCGCTGGAACCGGGTCCATCGGTGCGGAGGCGCGCGTCAGCCGACGCGCACCACCTTCAGCATGTTGGTTCCGCCCGGGTAGCCCATCGGCTCGCCGCAGGTTATGCCGTAGGTGTCGCCCGGCTTGAGGACGCCGGCGGCGACGAGCAGCTGCTCGGCGTGCTTGAGCGCGGTGTCGCGGTCGTCGAAAGGCGGCATCAGCAGCGGCGTGACGTTGCGGTACATCGCCATCCGGCGCTGGCTCTTGATCTGCGACGTGAGCCCGAAGATCGGCACGTGGATCTTCTGGCGGCTCATCCAGAGCGCGGTCGAGCCCGACTCGGTGAGGGCGAGGATCGCCTTGCAGCCGAGGTGGTACGCCGTGAACAGCGCCGCCATCGCGATCGACTGGTCGATCCGGCCGAAGGTCTTGTTGGTGAAGCCGGCGTCGAGCGAGATCTCCTCGGCGCGCTCGGCCTCGACGCAGATCGACGCCATCATCTCGACCGTCTCGACCGGGAAGCGCCCGGCCGCGGTCTCGGCCGAGAGCATCACCGCGTCGGTGCCGTCGAGGACGGCGTTGGCGACGTCGCTCACCTCGGCGCGCGTCGGCACCGGGTTGACGATCATCGACTCCATCATCTGCGTCGCGGTGATGACGACGCGGTCCATCTCGCGCGCCATCTTGATCATCCGCTTCTGCAGCGCGGGCACCGCCGCGTTGCCGACCTCGACCGCGAGGTCGCCTCGCGCGACCATGATGCCGTCGCTCGCCTTGAGGATCGCCTCGAGCGCGGGGATCGCCTCGCTGCGCTCGATCTTGGCGATCATCTGCGGCTTGTGGCGCCACTTCTCGCCGGCGACGTTGCCGAGCTGGCGCGCCATCTCCATGTCGGTCGCGCTCTTCGGAAAGCTCACGGCGAGGTACTCGCACTGGAACGACATCGCGGTCTTGATGTCCTCCATGTCCTTGGCGGTCAGCGCCGGCGCGGTGAGGCCGCCGCCGGCCTTGTTGATGCCCTTGTTGTTCGAGAGCTCGCCGCCGACCATGACCGTCGTGCGAACCTCCTCGCCTTTCACCGAATCGACGGTCAGGCGCAGCAGGCCGTCGTTGAGGAGCAGCGTGTCGCCCGGCCGGACGTCGCGCGGCAGCTCCTTGTAGTCGAGGCCGACGCGCTCGCTCGTGCCGAGCTCGGTCCAGGCGGCGTCGAGCACCAGCTTCTCGCCGGCGACGAGCGTCGTCTTGCCGCTGGCGATCTTGCCGACGCGGATCTTCGGCCCTTGCAGGTCGGCCATGATCGCGACCTCCTTGCCCACCTTGGCCGCGACCTCGCGGATCAGCGTCGCGCGATCGATGTGATCCTGCGCCGTGCCGTGCGAGAAGTTCAGGCGCATCACGTCGACGCCGGCGCGGATCATCCGCTCCAGGATCTCCGCGTTGCTCGATGCCGGCCCGAGGGTGGCGACGATCTTGGTGGCGCGGAGACCCGACGAATCGCTCATGCAATGACCTGGTTGTCGCGGGCGCGCCGCTCGAGGATCTCGAGCGCCGGCAGGGTCTTGCCTTCGAGCACCTCGAGGAAGGCGCCGCCGCCGGTGGAGATGTAGTCGATGTCGGCGCCGATGCCGTACTTCGCGATCGCGGCGAGCGTGTCGCCGCCGCCGGCCAGGCTGTACGCCGGCGAGCGCGCGATCGCGCGCGCGATCGTCTCGGTGCCGTGCGCGAAGGCGTCGAACTCGAAGACGCCGACCGGGCCGTTCCAGACGATGGTTCCCGCCGACTCGAGGATCGCCGCAAGCGACGCGGCGCTCTTCGGGCCGATGTCGAGGACGAGGTCGTCGCTGCTCACGTCGCCCACCCCCTTGGTCGTCGCCGTGGCGTCGGCCTTGAACTCCTTGGCGACGACCACGTCGACGGGCAACGGCACCTCGGCGCCGCGCGACTTCATGGCGGCGATCACCGCGCGCGCCTCGTCGACGAGCGCCGCCTCGGCCAGGCTCTTGCCGATCGGCAGCCCTTCGGCAAGCAGGAAGGTGTTGGCGATGCCGCCGCCGACGACAAGGCGGTCGACGTTCTTCGCCAGGCTCTGCAGGATCGCCAGCTTGGTCGAGACCTTGGAGCCGGCGACGATCGCGACCAGCGGCCGCTTCGGCGACGCCAGTGCCTGGGTGATCGCGTCGATCTCGGCGGCGAGCAAGGGCCCGGCGCAGGCGACCTTCGCGTACTCGGCGATGCCGTAGGTCGACGCCTCGGCGCGATGCGCGGTGCCGAAGGCGTCGTTGACGAAGATGTCGCAGAGCGCGGCCATCTTCCCGGCCAGCGCCGGGTCGTTCTTCTTCTCGCCCTTGTTGAGCCGGCAGTTCTCGAGCACGACCACCTCGCCGGGAGCGACCTGCACGCCATCGACCCAGTCGACGCGCAGCGGCACCTCGCGCCCGAGCAGCTCGCCGAGGCGCGTGGCGATCGGCGCGAGCGAATCCTCGGGCTTCGGCTGCCCCTCGGTCGGCCGGCCGAGGTGCGAGGTGACCATGACCGCCGCGCCGGCGCGCAGCGCCATCTCGATGCAGGGCAGGGACGCGCGGATCCGCGTGTCCTCGGTGATGCGGCCGCCGCCTTCGGGCGAGTGATCCTGCGGCACGTTGAGGTCGGCACGGATGAAGACGCGGCGACGCGCCGCCTGGCCGGCGGCGACGAGGTCTGCGAAACGAAGGACGTTCATTCGGGGGTTGTCGAAGGGTCGCGCATTTTACGTTTGCGCCGTTCGTCGGCGCTTTCACCCCGATTCGCCGGCCGCCCCGTTTCACTCGCTGCCCGCTGCGCGATCGTGCGCGGCGGCGTCGGGAGATCGCGCCATGCCGTTCAGCCTTCACTGCGTCGCCGCTCGCCGGCTCGTTCGCTTCCTCGCCGCTCGCCGGCCTCTCCGCGCGCTCGTCGGTGCGGCCTCGATGACGGGCGCGCTCGCGAGCGCGCAGCTCGCGCCACCGGTCTCGGCGCCGTTGCCGACGTCGATGGGGCCGCCGGTGTCGACGTGGCGCGGACCGACGCTGCAGGTGCAAGGCGCCGACCAGCCGGTCCGGCTCGCCTCGCTGCAGGTCGACGTCGAGGTCGCCGGCGGCGCCGCCGAGACGCGCGTGCAGATGGTCTTCTTCAATCCGAACAACCGCATCCTCGAAGGCAAGCTCCAGTTCCCGCTCGCCCCCGGCCAGGTCGTGAGCGGCTTCGCGCTCGACGTCGACGGGCGCCTGCGCGCCGCGGTGCCGGTCGAGAAGGCGCGCGCGCAGCAGGTCTTCGAGGACATCTCGCGGCGCCGCGTCGACCCGGGTTTGCTGCAGACGACCCTCGGCAACAACTACGAGCTGCGCGTCTATCCGCTCCTGCCAGGCAAGACGCGCACGGTCGAGCTGCGCATCGTCGAGCCGGCCGCGAGCCGTCTGCAGGTTCCGCTCGCCTACGCCGACCGGGTCGATGCGCTGTCGGTCTCGCTGCGCGTTCCGGGCGCCGTGGCCGCGCCCGAGGTCGTCGCTGCGCGCGCGCTCGGCCTGCGCTTCGAGCGCGAGCCGAGCGGCGGCTTCGTCGCCCGCACCACCCGCAACGACACGGCGCTGCCCCGGGAGCCGATCGCGCTGCGGCTGCCGGCGCTCGGCCAGGCCGCGGCGATCGCGACCGGAGAGCGCGACGGCCAGAGCTACTTCACGCTCGAGCTGCCGATCGCGCAGCGCTCCTCGCCGCGGCCGCTGCCGCGCCGCGTCCAGCTCGTCTGGGACGCGTCGGGATCGGGCGCGCATCGCCAGCTCGATCGCGAGCTCGCCCTGCTCGACGCGTACTTCGCGGCGGTCCGCGACACCACCGTCAACCTCGTTCGCGTCGCCGACGTCGCCGCTGCGCCGATCCGGTTCGACGTCCGCGGCGGCGACTGGTCGGCGCTTCGCAGGACGCTCGAGACGACGGTCTACGACGGCGCCAGCAACCTCGGCGCGGTGCGCCACGACGGCGTCTCGGCCGAGGCGCTGTGGTTCACCGACGGGCTCGCCAACTACGGCGCGCCGTGGCGACTCGCCTTCGCGGTGCCGGTGTACGCGATCAGCAGCGCTGCAAGCGGCGACCCCGCGGCACTGCAGGCGCTCGCCGACGCGACCGGCGGCCGCAGCATCGACCTCGCGACGGCGACGCGCCAGGGCGCGGCCGACGCACTGCTGCGTCGCGGCACCGATGTCGCCGGCGTCAGCGCGCTCGGCGCGCGCGAGCTCGTCGTCCAGTCGCAGAGCGCCGCGGCGGGCCGGCTCGTCGTCGCCGGGGTGCTGTCAGCGGCCGATGCCGAGGTCACGGTTCGCCTGCGCGACGCCTCGGGCGCGATCACGACGCGCGTCGTCGCCGTGCGCGCCGGCCGCCATCCCTCGCGGCTGGCGGCCGTCCAGTGGGCGCGCCTGACGCTCGCATCGCTCGAAGGCGAAGCGCGAACGAACAAGGTCCGGGTCCGCGAAATCGGGAAGCGCTTCGGGCTGGCGACGCGCGAGACCTCGCTGATCGTCCTCGAGCTCGTCGACGACTACGTTCGCCACGAGATCGAGCCGCCGACCGAGCTGCGCGCGGCGTACGACCGCGCTGCGGCGAGCGTCGTCAAGCGCCGCGTGGACGGCGATGCGGCGCGGCTGGCGCAGGTGATCCGCCGCTTCGAGGCGCGCGCGGCCTGGTGGAACCGCGACTTCCCGAAGGGCGACATGCCGGCGCCGCTGCAGATCAGCAAGGCGCAGGCGTCGGCCACGGCGATCGGCGCGCTGGTCGCGCCGCTCGAGGAGCGCCGCCGGCGCACCGACAACACGCCGATGCGCGAGGCCGCGAAGGACGACGATCGCGGTGCGGTCCGTCAACCGCTGCCGGCGGCGGTCGCGGCGGCACCGGCGCCGTCGGGCTTTGCCGGCAAGAACGAGACGGATGCGCTGGCGCGCGCGAAGAAGAGCGTCGGCAACGATTCGGAAGCGACGACGACGATCTCGACTGCGGTGACGCCGGCAGCCGGCGCGAGCGCGGCGATCAGGCGCCTGCAGGCCGCCCGGCCCGACGACTGGGCGCGCATCTACTTCGACGAGCGCAGCGCCAACGAGGCGAGCGTCGGCTTCTTCCTCGACGCGGCCGAATTCTTCCTCGCCAAGAACGACCGCGACCACCGCGCCTTCGGCCTGCGCGCGCTGTCGAACCTCGCCGAGCTCGACCTGCAGAATCGCCAGGTGCTGCGCCTGCTCGCCTACCGGCTGCAGCAGGCGGGCGAGGTCGAGGCCGCGTTGCCGGTGCTCGAGCGCGTCGTCGAGCTCGCGCCGAACGAGCCGCAGTCGCACCGCGACTTCGGCCTCGCGCTCGCCGAGGCCGGCCAGGCGCAGGCAGCCGTCGACCGCCTCTATACCGTCGTCACCGGCGCGTGGGACGCCCGCTTCGCCGACATCGACCTGATCGCGCTGACCGAGCTCAACGCCGTCGTCGACAAGTCGCGCCGCGACGGCCGGCCCGTCGACGTCGGCGCGATCGACAAGCGACTGCTGCGCAGCATGCCGCTCGACGTTCGCGTCGTCCTCGCCTGGGATGCCGACAACACCGACGTCGATTTGCACGTCGTCGACGCCAACGGCGAGGAGGTCTACTACGGCCACAACCTCTCGTACCAGGGCGGCACGATCACGCGCGACGCGACCGGCGGCTACGGCCCGGAAGAGTTCGCGCTGCGCATCGCCAAGCCGGGCAAGTACCGCGTCGAGGCGAACTTCTTCGGCCACCGCCAGCAGGTGCTGACCACCGGCACGGGCTTGATGATGTGGCTGTCGAGCGGCTTCGGCACGCCGGCGCAGCAGGATCGCCGGACGACGATCCGTGTCAAGAGCGAGCGCGGCGAGCGCGTGGTGGTCGGCGAGTTCGAGGTGAAGGCGACCGGCGGGATGTGAGCCACCGGCCCGCCAGCGAGGGTCAGCGTGCCTTGTCGGCCTCGCCCTTGGCCTGCGCGGCGAGCTGCGGCGGGACCGGCTCGATCTTGTTCTCGCGCATGTAGTCGTTCATGTCGCGCCAGCCCGCGAAGACGGCGGCACGGTCGGCCTTCTTGTAGATCGAGAAGCAGTCCTCGATCGCCCGGCCGGCGTGGCGACATGCCGAGCCGATCGCCTTGCCGTCGGCTTCGCGCAAGGCAGCGATCTTTTCGGCCGATTCGATGCCGAGCATGTCGCAGCCGGTCAGGACGACGGTCGCGGGGACGGTCAGGGCGAAGGCGAGGAGGAAGCGGCGCATGGCAGGCGAGCGGAGTTGTCGCCTGCTATTTCGGCCGTGCGGCGGCGAAATTGAGGCCACCGGACGCGAGGCCGCGCTGGCCTCGCCGCCCGCAGCGATCAGCGCCGCATCGCTCCGGCCATCGCCAGCAGGCGGGCCACCCGCTCCTCGGTCGCCGGATGCGTCGAGAAGAGCGTCGTCAGGCCGCCGGCGTGGAGCGGATTGATGATCATCATCTGCGCCGTCGCCGGATTGCGCTCCGCGGCGATCAGCGGCGTGCCGCGCGAATACGCGTGGATCTTCTCGAGCGCCGAGGCGAGCGAGCGCGGGTCGCCCGAGATCTCCGCACCGCCGCGGTCCGCCTCGAACTCGCGCGCGCGGCTGATCGCCATCTGGATCAGGCTGGCCGCCAGCGGCGCGAGCAGCGCCACCGCGAGGCCGGCGATCGGGTTCGCCGGGCGGCCTTCGCTGTCGCGGCCGCCGAAGAAGACCGCGAAGTTGGCGAGCATCGAGATCGCACCGGCCATCGTCGCGCTGATCGTCGAGATGAGGATGTCGCGGTGAAGGACGTGCGTCAGCTCGTGCGCCATCACGGCGCGCAACTCGTTCGCGCTCAGCACCTGCATGATCCCGGTGGTCGCGGCGACCGCGGCGTGCTCGGGATTGCGTCCGGTGGCGAACGCGTTCGGCGCCGACTCCTCGATGACGTAGACCCGCGGCATCGGCAGCCCGGCCTTCTGCGCCAGCTCGGCGATCATCGAATAGAACTGCGGCGCGGAGCTCGCGTCGACCTCGCGCGCGTTGTACATCTTCAGGACCAGCTTGTCGGAGAACCAGTAGCTGAAGAAGTTGAGACCGATCGCGACGACGAGCGCGAACATCATTCCCTGCTGGCCGCCGATGAAGGCGCCGACGGCCATGAAGAGGGCGGTGATCGCCGCCATCAGGACGGCGGTCTTGAGCAGATTGAACATGCAAGGTCCTCTCAGGTTCGACGCACGGCCGGCGTCGCCAGCACAGATGGCGACGCGCCGGAAAAGTTCAATCGGCGCTCGTGGTCCTGGCGCGGGTCGGGCGCCGCGTCGAACACCGCGCCGAGCGGCGGCGTCCAGCCGCGCAGCAGCGCCTCGGCCGCCATGCGCCGGCCGCCGGCGCGCTGCAGCTCGGTCAGCGCGAGCCGGCCCTCGCCGCAGGCGACGGTCAGCGCTCCGCCCGAGTTCGCGACGATCTCGCCGGGCTGGCCGCCGCCGGGGCGGACCACCCCGCGCCAGCAGGTGACCGTCTCGCCGGCGAGGACGCTGCGCGCGCCGGGCACCGGATCGAACGCGCGCAGACGGCGCTCGATCTCGGCCGCCGGTGCGCGCCAGTCGATGATCGCCTCGGCCTTGCTGATCTTGGCCGCATAGGTGATGCCGGTGTCGGGCTGCGGACGGCCGACCAGCGGCGCCTTGGCCAACGCGCCGAGCGCCTGCACGATCAGCTCGCCGCCGAGCGTGGCGAGCCGCCCCTGCAGCGCGCCGGCGCTTTCGTCCGCGCCGATCTCGAGCGTTTCGGCGAGCAGCATCGGGCCGGTGTCGAGGCCCGCGTCCATCTGCATGATGGTCACGCCGGTCACGTCGTCACCGGCCTCGATCGCGCGCTGGATCGGCGCCGCTCCGCGCCAGCGCGGCAGCAGCGATGCATGGATGTTGAGGCAGCCGTGGCGCGGCAGCGCGAGCAGCCACGGCGGAAGGATCAGGCCGTAGGCGGCGACGACGATCGCGTCGGGCGCCGCCGCCACGAGCGCCGCCTTCGCGGCCGCCGCGTCGTCGCCGTACTTGCCGTCGAGGCGAAGGCCCGACGGTTGCACGACGGCGATGCCTTGCTCGAGCGCGAACGCCTTGACCGGCGACGCCGTGACCTTCATGCCGCGCCCGGCGGGCCGATCGGGCTGGCAGAGGACGAGCGCGATGTCGAGGCCCGCGGCGTGCAGGCGGGCGAGCGCGACGCGCGCGAACTCCGGCGTTCCGGCGAAGGCGAGTCGCATGGCCTCGCCGCTCGGCGCCGCCGTCAGACGCGCGCTTCGTCGCGCGACTTCTTCAGCATCCGTGTCTTGATGCGGGTCCGCTTGAGCGGGCTCAGGTACTCGACGAAGACCTTGCCGAGCAGGTGATCCATCTCGTGCTGGACGGCGATCGAGAGCAGCCCCTCGGCATCGAGCTCGCGCCGCTCGCCCGAGCGGTCGAGCGCCCGGACGCGAACGCGCGCATGGCGCGGCACCTTGTCGTAGATGTCGGGGACCGAGAGGCAGCCTTCGTCGACGAGCGTCATCTCCTCGCTCATGTCGACCAGCTCGGGGTTGATGAGGACGATCGGCTCGTCGCGCGCCTCCGACGTGTCGATGACGATGACCCGCTCGTGCACGTCGACCTGGGTCGCTGCGAGGCCGACGCCCTCGGCGGCGTACATCGTCTCGAGCATGTCGTCGACGAGACGCCGGATCCGATCGTCGACCTCCGCCACCGGCCGGGCCACCTTGTGCAGGCGCGGATCGGGGTAGCGAAGGATGTCGAGTTGGCTCATTTGTGACGATTCAATTCAGCGCGGAGCGAATGTGGATGCTGCGCAACGAAAAGTGGTGAGAAAGGTCGCACGGACGAGGTTGCGTGCAGCCCAGTTTCGTTGCGATATCAATGCTTTATGGGCAGAATCTGAGAGACCAAGTGAGATTTTCGCCGAACCGCGCTCAGGCATGCGCCGCCTCGCGGAAGACCTTTCGGACCGAGCGCGTGGGCGCTCTCCTCGCCGCCACGAGACTTCCTGCATGAGCCGACGAATTCTCCCTGCTCCGCCCGCACTTCGGCAACTCGCCGTCGTCGGAATCGGCTCGCTGCTCGGTGCCGCGGCGCTCGCGGCCGAGCCCAACTTCCCGATCACGCCGCAGCAGCGGGCGACCGCGCAGAAGGCGGCCGACGCGGGCGTGCCGCTCAGCGAGATCCTGCCCAACGCGCCCGACATCTACACCGTCAAGCGCCACGACACGCTCTGGGACATCTCCAAGATGTACCTGAAGAGCCCGTGGCGGTGGCCCGAGCTCTGGGGGATGAACCTCGAGCAGGTCAAGAACCCGCACCTCATCTTCCCGGGCCAGGTGCTGTTCCTCGACAAGTCCAACGGCAAGGCGCGCCTGCGCATGGGCGCGCCCGTCGGCGGTGCCGGCGATGCCGGCCTGTCGCCGCGCATCCGCTCCAAGGACATCGCCCTCGACGGCATTGCCTCGATCCCGTTCAACCTGATCGAGCCCTTCCTCAACGAAGCGGTGATCTTCGAGACCAACGAGCTCGCCGCCGCGCCGCGCATCGTCGCGACGCAGGAAGGCCGCGTCCTTCTCTCCCGCGGCGACACCGCCTACGTGCGCGGCGACCTCGGCCAGCAGCGCGAGTACCGCATCTTCCGCGAGCCGCGGCCGCTGCGCGACCCGACGACCAAGGAAGTGCTCGGCTTCGAGGCGACCTACGTCGGCGCCTCCGAGTACACGGTCGAGGGCGAAACGCGCACCAACGCCGAGGGCAAGGCCGAGATCATCCCGGCGACCTTCACGGTCACGAGCATCCGCCAGGAAGCCGGCGTCGGCGACCGCCTCGCGCCGGTCCCGGCGCGCGAGTACACGAACTACGCGCCGCACCCGCCTGCCGCGCCGATCGCCGGCCAGATCGTCTCGATCTACGGCGACGCCCTGACGGCCGGCCAGAACCAGATCGTCGCGCTCAACAGGGGAGCGGTCGACGGCATCGAGCGGGGCCACGTGCTCGCGCTCTATCGCGACGGCAAGATCATCGTCGACCCGACCGAGAAGGGCCGCACGAAGATCAAGCTGCCCGACGAGCGACACGGCGTGCTGTTCGTGTTCCGCGTCTTCAGCCGCATGTCGTATGCGCTGATCCTCTCGGTCAAGGAGCCGGTCACCGCCGGCGACCGCTTCACCCAGCCGTAGACTCGCGACCAGCGGTCCGTTCCGGGCCGCGCTGAACCGGCTCCCGCATGGCGTCGCGCGCGGCGATCCCGCCGCCGTCGCCCCATGCCGACACCATGATCGATCGCGAAGAGTTTTCGGCGTGGCTGCGCCTGCTCGAGACGCCTGGCGTCGGCCGCGAAGCCGCGCGCGCGCTGCTCGGCTCCTTCGGCTCGCCGGAGGGCGTGCTCGGCGCGTCGACCGCGGCGCGCAAGGGCGTGGTGCCGCCCGGTCCTGCCGAGGCGCTCGCCCACATCCCGCAGGAGTTCCCGGCGCGGCTGGCCGCCGCCTCGCAGTGGCTCACGAGCGGCGAGGAACCGCGCGACGTCATCACGCTCGGCGATCCGCGCTATCCCGCGCTCCTCCTCGACAGCCCCGACCCGCCGTTGCTCCTGTACGTCCGCGGCCGCATCGATCTGCTGGAGCGCCCGGCGCTCGCGATCGTCGGCAGCCGCAACGCGACGGCCCAGGGCCTCGACAACGCGCGCGCCTTCGCCGCCCACCGGGGCGGCGCCGGCTGGGTCGTGGTCTCCGGCCTCGCGCTAGGCATCGACGGCGCAGCGCACGAGGGCGCGATCGCGAGCGGCGGCGGCACGATCGCCGT